>CAMLLI010000284.1 GCA_946480685.1 uncultured Flammeovirgaceae bacterium
GCCGGATTTTTTCCAGCAACCAGCAACTTGTAGCCAGCAGCCATTTACACTCGTAGCTCACAGCTAAAAACTCGCAGCTAATTATATATCTTTAAAGTGGCCTCCCGAATGAATTCCCTGCAGCCAGCAGCCAGTAACTAGCAACCCTTAAAGCAACTCGCAGCTAAAAACCAGTAGCTCGCAGCTCTTAAGCAATGCGTGCTCTTCTCGCAATAATGCTCACTACAATAAGTTGCAGCGCGTGGTACATCATCAGGGGCAGTAGCAATAATCCTGTGGCGGTGTTGTTGTTAAAGAGTACGCGTGACATAACGGTGCCGTGGACGAGTGATTTTTTTGATCCGCAGAAAACAACGGTGATCGTGTCTTCACGATTGAAGCGAAGTATACGGCAGAGCAGAGTCGTTATTCCGTAAGCAATAAAGAATAATATCAGCATCGCGATGCCGAGTAGTACTAACTCAGGCAGTGTGAGATTATCGAACATCTTTTTCTCGAATGATTCACAGAAGGCGGTATATACAATGATGAGAATGATTGTCTGATCGAAATACTTCAGTTGCTTTTTATACTTCTCCGCGACATGTCCCCATTTCGGGTTGAGTAAAATTCCGATCACAACGGGTAACAATACCTGCAGCACAAGTTTACCCATAATACTGCCAAGCTCTATATTTTGTGATGAATCGGAGAGTACAAGTCCCATCCACAACGGAGTAATAAATACACCGATGATGCTCGATATACTGGCATTAAATATAGCAGCCGGTATATTTCCTTCTGCCAGCGATACCATCACCACCGAAGATGAGACAGTGGACGGCAAACTTGCCAGGAAAAAAGTACCGATCCACAACACGTGCCATTGTTCATCGGGCACCAGCATCTTCAGCGGAAACACAAGTAACGGAAAGAGTATAAATGTACTGGCCTGCACGAGTATGTGAAGCCTCCAGTTACCAAGTCCCTGCTGCAGTTTTTGTTTACTCAGGCGCAAGCCATAAAAAAAGAAAATGAGTGAGACACCATAGTTCGCGAGCGATGATAGTGAGAACGTTCCTTCCGCTATACCACCCTGCGGCCACAGGTATGCCAGCAGAATCATACCCAGCAATGCCAGTACAAAACCATCCAGCCCGAATCGTTGCAGGAGCAGGAGCGGATTGAATCGTAAGGACATCTCTTTTTTTGTCTCGTGATCGTTCATGCATGCAATAAATACCGAAGAAAATATTTTTCAAAAATCACACCGATAAAAGAAAAGTTTGCCGGTCTGTTTTATCTTCACGGCCCGAGTTACCCGGATTTTGCAATAATTTATAGTTAATATTCATCCCTTTATGAAAAAAAATCATTACGTCCGGTATAGTGTCGTGTTGATGGTGAGCCTGTTTGTATGCTTGTCTGCCGCTGCACAACAAAATACTTCCCTGAAACTTTGGTATGATAAACCTGCTGTGAAGTGGGAGGAAGCATTGCCACTTGGTAACGGACGCCTGGGCACGATGCTCTACGGTAATCCTCAAAAAGAAGAGCTTCAGTTAAATGAAGGTACTATATGGGCGGGCGGTCCGAACAACAACATCAACCCGGCTATTGCTGCATATATACCCCAGATACGTCAGTTGCTGGCTGAAGGTAAATATGCCGAAGCTCAGGCACTGGCTGATAAGAATGTTAAATCATTGAATGATGGTATGCCGTACCAACCGGCCGGTAATTTGTTCATGGAGTTTGCTCCGTATAAAAATATATCCGAGTACTATCGTGATCTCAACATCGAAGATGCTGTAGCAACGGTTTCGTATCGTGCAGACGGGATAAAGTATAAACGCGAAGTATTTACTTCCTTTACCGACCAGGTAATTATTGTTCGCCTTACGGCCGATAAACCCGGAAGCATTACGTGTAAGCTGTCGTTAAAAAGTCCGCAGAAGCATGCGGTGAGTTACGAGAAGAATACATTATTGTTAACCGGTGTTACGGGTGACCACGAAGGTGTAAAAGGCGCTGTTGAATTTGAAGGACAGTTTCAAGTATTGAATGAGGGTGGTAAAGTTGCCGTTGATTCCTCCGGCATCGCCATTACCAAAGCAAACGCGGCTATGGTATATATATCTATTGCTACGAACTTCAAGAACTATCGCGACATCAGTGCGGATGAGCATGCACGTGCTTCGCAGTATTTACAATCTGCACTGCGCAAGAAGTATACTACAGCATTAACTGATCATAAGAACTTCTACAAAAAATATTTTAACCGTGTAACGCTTAACCTCGGTGCTACTGCATCGGTTCAGAAACCGACTGACCAGCGCCTCGCTGCATTTGCAATGTCTAACGATCCACACCTGGCAGCGCTATATTTTCAGTACGGTCGTTACCTGCTGATCTGCGGCTCACAACCCGGTGGACAACCCACTACACTGCAAGGTATATGGAACCATCACATGACACCTCCGTGGGACAGTAAATATACCATCAACATTAACACGGAGATGAACTACTGGCCAGCCGAAGTAACGAACCTCAGCGAGCTGCATGATCCGCTCTTTAAAATGCTCGATGATCTTTCGCATACCGGGCAGGAGAGTGCTGTCAAGACGTATGGTGCACGTGGCTGGGTATGTCACCACAATACAGATCTCTGGCGCGTTACCGATCCGGTGGATGGAGCACACTCGTGGGGCATGTGGCCGATGGGCGGTGCATGGTTATCACAGCATCTATGGGAGCACTATATGTTTACCGGTGATGTTGATTTCCTCGAACAATATTATCACGTGCTGAAAGGAGCAAGTCGTTTCTTTGCCGATGTATTGCAGGAAGACAAAGAGCATCATTGGTTGGTGGTAAGTCCTTCGGTATCTCCGGAGAATACCTATAAATACAATGAGACACAGAAAGCATCGATCACAGCGGGTGCCACGATGGATAACCAGTTGCTCTTCGATCTGTTTGGTCGCACGATAAAAGCTGCTGATATACTCAAGGTTGATAAAGCTTTCGCGGATTCATTGAAAGAGATTCGTTCCAAGCTTGCACCGATGCAGATCGGTAAACATGGTCAGTTACAGGAGTGGCTTCACGATTGGGACAATCCGGAAGACAAGCACCGTCACGTTTCACATCTATATGGACTCTATCCGAGCAACCAGATATCACCTTATCGAAATCCGGAATTATTCCGGGCTGCTAAAAATACATTGATCCAACGCGGAGATGTTTCTACCGGATGGTCCATGGGCTGGAAAGTAAATTTCTGGGCGCGTCTGCAAGATGGCAATCATGCATTCAAACTTATCACCGATCAACTTAAACCTGTTGGGACCAACGAAGGTGGTGGCGGTACTTATCCGAATTTATTTGATGCACATCCTCCGTTCCAGATCGATGGTAACTATGGATGTACTTCCGGTATAGCAGAAATGTTTGTGCAGTCGCACGATGGTGCGTTGCATATACTCCCTGCTTTGCCGGATGCGTGGAAAGATGGTGAAGTAAGAGGACTTGTAGCACGTGGTGGTTTTGAAGTAGATATTGTATGGAAAGAAAAGCAGATCACCAGTTTGAAAGTACGTTCGAAGCTCGGTGGTGTCTGCAGACTTCGCGTGCATCAACCTTTAAAAGCGAATGGTAATTTTACATTGAAGGAAGCAACAGGCGAGAATGTAAATCCATTTTACGCTGTAGAAAATGTAAAGACTCCGATTGTTTCGCCACAGGCGCAGACACAACTTGGCAAAATAGAATTGCAGGCAAGTCTGCTGTATGATGTTGCAACAGAGGCCGGTACGGTATATACATTTGTTCCGTTCTAAAACACGGGAATTTTCTTTGCGTATTTTTGATTTACTATTGTATCAAAACGAATTGAAACCATTATGACAGCGATATCGATACCCACACGACCACAACGTAAATTTTTACCGGAATCTTTTACAGTTACAACCTGGGAAGCATTGAAGCCTTACTTCGATGCTTTGTTAAACCGTGATCTCAGTTCTCAGGGTGATCTCAAACAATGGTTTCGCGATCGCAGTGAACTGGAGTCCGTGATCTCGGAAGATCTCGCGTGGCGCTATATCCGCATGACCTGCTATACCGAGAACGAAGACTATAACAAAGCATACCAGGATTTTATTCACAACATTCAGCCACAGGTAGCACCGGTGGCCGATCAGTTAAATAAGAAAGCAGCAGCATCACCACACCTCGATGCACTCGCGAAGGAAGAAGGATATGATATCATGATCCGTAACCTGAAAAAAGAGATCGAGATCTTCCGCGAAGAGAACGTGCCGCTATATACCGAGATCAGCACGGAAGCGCAGAAGTATGCGCAGTTATCCGGTGCCATGACGATCGAGTGGGAGGGCAAAGAAGTTACGCTGCAACAGGCTTCGGTTGTGTTGATGGATACCGATCGTAAGAAACGCGAAGAAGTATATAGAAAGATAAACAGTCGCAGGTTACAGGATAAAGATACACTCGATGCGTTGTTCTCGAAGCTAATTACTTTGAGACACCAGGTATCGGTAAATGCAGGCTTCGCGAATTTCAGAGACTATATGTTCAAGTCGCTCGGACGATTTGACTATACACCGCAGGACTGCTTCAACTTTCACAATGCTATACAAAGTGAAGTTGTGCCGTTGCTGAACGACTTTGCACACGAGCGTAAAAATGCGATGAAGGTTGATGCGCTGCGTCCGTGGGATAAAGCGGTTGATCCGGAAGGACGCGCGGCACTGAAACCCTTTACCAACGGACAAGAGCTGACTGAAAAAACAATTGAAGTGTTCAAGCGACTTGATCCGTTCCTCGGGCAGTGTCTCTCCATCATGAAAGAGATGGGACACCTTGACCTGGAATCCCGGAAGGGTAAAGCACCAGGCGGCTATAATTACCCGTTGTCAGAAATAGGTGTGCCGTTCATTTTTATGAATGCAACATCAACGCTGCGCGATATGGTAACGATCATGCACGAAGGTGGCCATGCGATTCATAACTTCTTAACCCGCGATCTGGAGTTGAACGATTTCAAATCAACACCATCTGAAGTAGCAGAGCTTGCTTCCATGTCGATGGAGTTGATCTCCATGGATCATTGGGATGTATTCTTTACCAACCCGGAAGAACTGAAGCGTGCGAAACGCGATCATCTCGAAGATTTGATTGAGACATTGCCTTGGGTTGCCACCATCGACAAGTATCAGCACTGGCTATACGAACATGCGAATCATACTGCAGCAGACCGCAAGGCCGAGTGGAATAAAATATTCGATCAGTTTGCAGACACCGTTACGGATTGGAACGGCTTGCAGGAAGCAAAAGATTACCTGTGGCAAAAGCAGTTACACCTCTTCGAAGTACCGTTCTACTATATCGAGTATGGTATGGCACAACTCGGAGCGATTGCTGTATGGAGAAATTTCCGAAACGATCCCGTGAAAGGTTTACAGGGATATCAGAATGCGTTGAAGCTTGGCTACCTGCGCTCTATACCGGAGATCTATAAAGCAGCCGGTATAAAATTCGATTTCAGCAGAGCCTATATAAAAGAGCTGATGGACTTTGTAAAAGCAGAGCTGGCAAAGATATAGTCAGCTCCGCGCTTTATCGAGCAGTTCACTCAGCAGGGCCGCATCTTCATCGGAGAGCGCGAGTATAGCATCGAACTCCTCCTGCCGGGTGTCAATCTCTTCCAGCATGTCCAAACCGCTTTGCGATATAAATATATCGGTAGCGCGTTTGTCCAACGGACTCGGGCGTTTTTCGATCAGCTTCTTCAACTCAAGCCGGTCGAGCAGGCGCGATACATCCGAGTTCTTATCCATCATACGCGATTTAATGGCAGTACCCGATATACCATTCGGGTATTGTCCTTTTAAGATGCGCAGTATATTAAACTGCTGCAGTGTAATTCCATACGGCTTAAAAAAATTCTGATACCGATCAACGATCCAGTGTGACGTAAAGATCACGTTGATGATGGCGCGTTGCATCGCGTTACGGAATTTTGGCTGACTGATTTCTTCCTCGATTTTCATAGTACTGCTGATTTACTTTTGCAGAACGATTTTTCGTTACTGCGTTTTATTTAACTCAATTTTACAGTTGATAGTTACTTCATTGCCAACCACCAGTCCGCCCGACTCAACTGTTTTGCTCCACTTCAAACCATAGTCCTGGCGGTTAATTTTACCGCTTAGTTTAAAGCCTGCCTTTTCGGTACCGAATGCTTTTACTGTTCCTCC
>CAMLLI010000285.1 GCA_946480685.1 uncultured Flammeovirgaceae bacterium
AAACCTCTTTCCTTCTGCACATATACTTTTTGAAGACTGTCTTTACCAAAAGTATAGCGCATGCGCACGGCCGGGTGCGTTATCGAATCACCTTTGTCGATGAGTGAGATGCGTGCTTTGCGTGAGAATATAGTAGAGTCTGAAAATTCAAAGTCAGGCGAAAGTGCTTTCACTTTCATTTCTCCGTTGTGATATACTTCAACAGTCGAAGGGTTTCCTCCTACGGAACCTCCGGTGATCTTTCTTCCGGTGAGTGTAAAGCCTCCGTAGTACTTTACATTTTCATCACCTATACCTTGTATTGGTAAAGTGCTTTGAAAGGATTTGAATCGCGGATAGGTAGATGCAACAGAATCTTTACGCGTCTGCGATTTGAACTCAAATGTTCCGGGAATGAGGCCAGGCGTTTTGCCGGTATAATTCAGTTTTACAAGATCAGCTTTGAGTTCGGCTTTGTTTACTTTGAAATTATACTCCGTGAAATTACAATAAACACTATCAGGACTGAGCAGGGCCGGAGACCAATCGAACGTACCATCTTTACCAACAAAAGTATTATCGCGCAATGAAAGCGATCCTTTTGTATTCTTCAAAAAAGCTGAGTCGTATTTTGTTACAAAGTTAAGCGTGACACGATTGAAGCGAATAACCGGACCTTCCACAACAGGCTGAGGAGGTGGATTCATCCATAACGGTACTTCGGTGAAAATCGAATCAACTGGTTGATCGTTGTAATCTTCTGTTGGTGTTGATTCCGTGTAGTCTTGTTGATCGGTTGTTGGTACGGAAGTGGTGTCATTCATATCGAATGACGGTGCCGGAGCTATATAATCGAAAGTATAATCGTCATCTCTGGCATATAGTCTGTACGATTTTTCATAATGCAGCGCATGGTGTTCAAAGAACGTGCGACTTCCCTGCATGAAATTAAGAATGCGCGGTGTGGTTTCATTATCGATTACCTGGCCGGCCACGGTGAAGAATCCGGATAGCTTGGATGCATCGGCACGTTCAACCGTTACTGCGTTGGCGATGGCACCAAAGTAATTGATAAGGGCTGGCTTCAGCGGAAGTTTTTTCTTCTTCATCTTCCGAAGCTGCTGTTGAATAATTAATTGTTGATCTGCACCGAGGCTTGACCATGCGGATGCAAAACTGGTACCCACGACTGTAGCATCAACGTTCCGGGTATTTTCCAGAACAATTCTTACGCTGTCAGGAAAATTAAGCGGAATGGTGGAAGTCTGAGATTTCTTTTGAGCCGACACAATCAGAGCCGGAAGAAAAGAAAGTAGGAAAAAATATGTTCTAACCTGCTTCACAAAAACTAAACCCTGAAATTCGTAAATATTGATTAAATAAACTAAGGCTTGCAGAAGCTAAACGCTTAACGACATGTTACCGTACGAAAGATGCTTAATTTTTCCACCGATTGATAAAATACAGCACTAATGAGACAATGATGCTAAGTAGTATACTCGTCATAACAGGAAAATAAAAGCTGAAATTCTCACGTTCAATACGAATATCACCCGGCAGCTTTCCGAGGTGAGGTATCTTGTTGCTATAGGTTACAAGTATACCCGCCACGATAAAAATTGCACCAATTATGATAAGCATTTTGCCCATAGGTTCTTTTTCTTGCCGAAATTTAGCACGAATTAAAACTGCATCCATCAGCGCTTTGCTGATTCATTTTTAGTAAATGCAAAAAGGAAAATTATACCTCATACCAACGGTAATCGCAGAAGAAACGCAGCACGCTGTTATTCCTCCTCACATTCGGGAGGCACTTCCATCGATTCAACATTTCTTAGCCGAAGATGTGCGAACTGCCAGACGATACCTGAGCAGTTTAAAAGTATACCCTTCCATAGAACCTTTGAAGTTCGAAGTTCTCAACAAAGACACAAAGCCTGAAAATCTGAAAACTTTCTTTCAGCCTATATTCGAAGGGTTAGACATTGGTGTACTTTCAGAATCCGGTTGTCCGGGTGTAGCAGACCCGGGAGCGCTCGCGGTAAAGTATGCACATGAAAACGACATTCAGGTGGTTCCGCTCGTGGGTCCATCATCATTGTTGCTGGCATTAATGGCTTCCGGATTAAACGGACAGCGATTTGCTTTTCATGGCTACCTTCCGATTGATGGTAAAGATGCTGCCGCGGTTATTAAAACATTTGAAAAAGAATCACATACTAAAAATCAAACACAGATTTTTATTGAAACGCCTTATCGTAATAACTCCATTATGAATGCGCTTCTTAAAAATCTCCAGGATAGTACACTGCTTTGTGTAGCGGTAAACGTTACCGGGGTGGATGAACGGATAAAAACATTGCCGGTTAAAAAGTGGAAGACAGTGAAAACAGAGTTTCCGAAAAGCCCTGCTGTGTTTTTGTTCCTGGCGCAGTAAAGTGCCAATTGAACTTCGAGAGTTTGGGGTTTACACTTTTCAATCTAAATTTGACGCTGCAAAATTGTACTAACAAAATAATTAATTCATATGCCTTATCTATTCACCTCTGAGTCGGTATCCGAAGGCCATCCCGACAAAGTCGCTGACCAAATCTCTGATGCTCTTATCGATTATTTCCTGGCCTACGATCCATCTTCTAAAGTTGCATGTGAAACACTTGTTACTACCGGACAAGTTGTACTGGCTGGTGAGGTGAAATCTGAAGCATACCTGGATGTGCAAGACATAGCGCGCGAAGTAATCCGCAAGATCGGATATACCAAGAGCGAGTATATGTTTGAAGCAAACTCATGTGGTATACTTTCAGCTATTCACGAACAATCACCGGATATTAACCAGGGTGTTGTGCGCAAGAAGAAAGAAGACCAGGGCGCGGGCGACCAGGGTATGATGTTCGGTTATGCAACCAACGAAACCGACAACTATATGCCGCTTCCGCTGGAGCTTGCTCACATGTTGCTGCGTGAGCTTTCTGCTATCCGTAAGGAAGGTAAAGTAATGACATACCTCCGTCCGGACGCAAAGTCGCAGGTTACAATTGAATATAGCGATGATAATAAACCTCAACGCATTGATACCATCGTAGTATCTACACAGCATGATGACTTCGATAAAGATGCCAAGATGTTGAAGAAGATCGAGGAGGATATCATTAACATCGTTGTTCCACGCATCACTAAAAAACTTCCGAAGCGTGTTCAGAAGCTTTTCGGCAACGACATCAAATATCATATTAACCCTACTGGTAAATTTGTAATTGGCGGACCGCACGGTGATACAGGTTTAACAGGTCGTAAGATTATTGTTGATACCTATGGTGGTAAAGGTGCTCACGGTGGTGGCGCATTCTCTGGTAAAGATCCTTCGAAAGTAGATCGTTCAGCCGCTTACGCTACACGCCACATTGCCAAAAACCTGGTAGCTGCTGGTCTTTGTGATGAAGTACTTGTACAGGTAGCCTACGCTATTGGAGTTGCTCAGCCGGTTGGTTTATACGTAAACACATACGGCACGTCTAAAGTAAAGGAGAGCGATGGTGAAATCGCGAAGCGTGTTGCCAAGATCTTTGACATGCGTCCTTACTTTATCGAACAACGCTTTAGCCTCCGCACGCCTATATATGCAGAAACAGCTGCTTACGGACACATGGGCCGCGAATCAAAAGTTGTTGAGAAGATCTTCAACAAAGGCAAAGCCAATGAGAAGAAAGTGAAAGTTGAGTTATTCCCTTGGGAAAAACTTGACCACGTTGATCAAGTGAAAAAAGCATTCAAGCTTGCTTAATGCATTTTTATAAAATGCAGATAAAAGCAAAGGCGGTGAGAAATCATCGCCTTTCGTTTTTTTAATCCTTTTTCAAATGCCGGGTCTTCCATCGATTATGCGACCATAACCAGCCGGAAGGATTCTCATAAATTATTTTCTCAACAGCCTTGATGTAGTTTTCAATCAGTGTGAAATCATCTTTGGCGTGAGGCGGCTCCGCTATATTTACAAATGAAGCTTCGTAATAGCCGCGCTTTATTTTTCGAACCTGAGCATATACTACCGGGTATTGTGTAAGCACTGCGATTTGATGCGCCCCCAGAAAAAAGACTGTGTCCTGGTTAAGAAAGCGGGTTTGATATTTCTTGTCTTTTTTTAGCCCGGGATACTGGTCGCTAACAATAGCAATGCCGCGAAGTATATCTTTTCGCCTGATGAGCTCACGCGCAACATCGGATCGCTTTATAGGATGTGCACCAAAGCGCGTACGACACAGTAACGAGAATCGATTAAAGAACTCACTGCTTTGTTGCTGGTATACAAAGTCAACGGGCACGGGCAGATTAAAATTGCCGGAAGAAAGCAGCCACTCCCAGTTAAACTGGTGAGATGATAGAATAAGTACGGATTGATTTTGTTGCCTATACTTTTCAATGACGCTGACATCTCTGAAAAGCATTCGCTTTGCTAACTCTTCTTTTCGGATAGAATATAACTTCAGCGTCTCTACACCATAATCACACAGGTTGATATAGAATTGCTTTTCAATTTTTTTTAGCTCCTGTTCCGTTTTATCCGGGAAAGAGTTTCTCAGATTTTTCTGAACCATCTTTCTCCGGTAGCCCACCACATGGTAGGTAATAAAGAACAGGAAATCAGAAATAGCATACAGTACACCAAAAGGTAATCGCGATAGTAAACTGATTACAAACATTGAAAGTAAAGTTCTGGCGGCAAGTTAAGAATTTAGAATTCAGTAATTCAGTGTGCTTTTCCGTGCTATATCTCATTGTGCCGAGTAATCTTTATTTTGCAGCATGAAAAACAAGGTTGTCATTATTACCGGGGGGTCTTCTGGTATCGGAAAAGCAATGGCTGAAAAGTTCGGACGCGAGGGTTCTAAAATTCTTATCACCGGACGAAACAAAGAAGAACTTGCTAAAGCAACAGACGAGCTTCGCCAAAAAGGAATTACCATTCAATCATTTCAGGCCGATGTCAGTGTGGAAGAAGACAACCGTAAAATGGCCGAAGAAGCTATCAGGCACTACGGAACTATAGATGTGCTGATCAACAACGCAGGCATTTCCATGCGTGCACTTTTTTCAGAGGTTGATATAGCCGTGGTAAAAAAAGTAATGGACATCAATTTTTACGGTGTACTGTATGCTACCAAATATTGTCTGCCGGAAATCACAAAGAACAATGGTTCAATTGTAGGCATATCTTCCATAGCAGGCTTTCGCGGTTTACCAGGACGCACCGGGTATTCTGCGTCTAAGTTTGCACTGAACGGTTTTCTCGAAGTATTACGCACTGAACTTTTAAAAACGGGAGTACATGTGTTAACAGCGTGTCCCGGGTTTACAGCATCCAATATTCGTAAACGCTCACTTACAAAAGATGGAAGTCAGCAGGGAGAGTCGCCACGGCAGGAAGACAAAATGATGACGGCTGAAGAATGTGCCGAACATATATATAACGCTACGGCTAAACGCAAACGTACCCTGGTCTTAACGACACAGGGTAAGCTTGCAGTATTTTTAAATAAATGGTTGCCCGGACTGGCAGATAAAATGGTTTACAACGTAATGGCAAAGGAAGCCAACGCTCCGATCAGTAAATAATCTTTACGTTTTACTCATAAACACCAATTTGGTGTTATCCGCTTTGTTGATGTTACGGTAGAATTCAGTGAGTTCTTTATACGTCTCAGCCGGATATTCGCCTTTGTTCATTTTCACTTTGCGGATGTATAAAAGACTGCCCTGGTCAACTGTAAAAGTTGATTCGTATTCACCAAAGCGCGATTTTACCTTTGCGGGTTCCGGTAAAAACTCAGGATATATACCTTCCGGCAAATGATAGCGAATGGTATCCAGATCGGTATACGCTGTGCGCAGTACTACATTCGTTTTGCGCGATTCCAGTTTTTCCGGAATATAGGTTGAGCGGTTCATCAGGTTAGGCGTCAGAAATATTCTTTTGCCACTTACTGTTGCAAAACGCTTCAGCGTGAGATCAAGATTAACCACTGCAGCCGGAACCTTATCTTTGTGATTTGTCATGCTGAAACTCATGATATCGAAAGCCGGGATCTCTGTGTTATCCTGCACCCATTCTTTCTGATCATCATATTTACCATTCACGATAAAGTTCAGATCACCATTTTCGTATTGAAGTCCACGATAGGTAGTTTTTACTTTCGCTTTTGCGTCTCCGGTTAATTCTACAAAGACATCAGCCGTGCGCGATTGCGTGTTTTGCTCTGCAGTATAT
>CAMLLI010000286.1 GCA_946480685.1 uncultured Flammeovirgaceae bacterium
CGAATTTTTCAAATCGGGATGAATAACAATTATCAGTGTCTTCATGGTATAAATTATTTTTTGATAAAAGTATACATACAAAAAACAGCTCACCACGGTAACTACTGAATGTCAGGTACTAACAATAATGTAAGCATGACCAGGATAAAAGAAACATCGACTCACTACGAAAATAAGAAAAGTCTCACAGCAGAATGCGCGGAGATCTATGCGGCCAGTCTGATTGGCGGGCAGTGGACATTGACTATATGTTGCCACCTGTCGGGCGGGAAATTGCGTTTTGGAGAATTAAAGAAACGGATTCCGAACATTACCGAGCGCATGCTGGCGTTACAACTTCGAAAACTCGAAGAAAACAAACTCGTACAACGGACGGTCTATGCGGAAGTACCCTTACGCGTGGAGTATGAATTAACACCCATCGGTCAGCAGCTCGGTCCTATAATAGAACAACTGGGTGTGTGGGGCATCCATCATAAAAGGACAACACAGTCGGAGCACGATACATCGGAGCACACGTTCTGCGTTCGTGAGGTATGTAATTCGTATTGATCGGAACGATATATACACCTTCCAACCAACACTATAGTTGACAGTTCTACGAAGGTTGTTCCTGTAGCGGACGTTTATCACTGAACACGAGAAATATAGCGGTAAGTCCAATCAGAAAATACCCAAGCACCAGTGGAAAAACACCGTGTACCATCAGGTTGCTGATGAGTGCTCCCAGGGAGGCTCCTATAAAGAAAAAGGAAGTACCATAAACAGCAGACGCTATACCGGCCATATCTCCCATCGGTTCCATAGCCAAGGCACTGCTGTTCGGCTCTATGGCCAGGTTGATTCCCATCAGTATGGCAACAGCAGCAAAGAAGTATACCATATCCGGCGGATCACCTACCGTCAGGGTATATACCTGTAACACGGCACCGACAACGGTATATATAACAAGAAGTCCGCGTATCGTTCTGCGCGCGCCATACCGTGACGACAGCCGCGAGTTTATCAAGGTACAGAATGCCATTCCCAATCCTATACCGGCAAAGATCCATGCAAAAAGTTCTGGTCTCCCGTAGATCTCACTAACAATATGCTCCGAACTTGAGACATATGAACTTAGCCCGGCAAAAAGAATAGTGGTAATGGAAGTATAGCGGAGAAAGACGCTGTTGCCAATCACTTTGCGAATGGACTGCCCTATACTTGTGAGATCAAGCGCAATTCGTTGTTCGCGGGGAAGAGACTCTTCCAAACGAAGCGACCAGATGAAAATAGCTACAGCAAACAACGGAGGCGTGAGAAATACCATTTGCCAGGATGACACCGATAAAATGGCCAGCCCGAGGAAAGGTGCAGCTACCGGTGTAAATAAAAAGATAGTAAAGATCAGCGACATAATGCGAGCCATCTCATCGCCAACAAAGCGGTCGCGAACACCAGCTATAGTTGTCATGAACACGGCCGATGCTCCTACACCCGCTACAAAACGTGCGGCAAACATGAATTCAAGACTTGGCGAAAATGCTGCGGCTACACCTCCAATAATATAAAGCGGAAATCCCACACGAAGTATAGGTAATCTTCCGAAGCGATCCGACAGCGCACCAAATATGATTTGAGAGATCTGCCCGAGAAAGAAGAATACGATAATCTGTGCTGTAGCAGTCGATTCCGGTTTGAGTCCGAAGTACTGCCGGAGCTCGCCGAACACCGGGAGCATAATATCAATACCCAATGCTGTGAGCATCATTGTGCAAGCCGACAATGCGATGAACTCTCCGGCTTTTATTTTCCCAAACGGTGAGCGATTGAGATGTATATCGTTTCCCTTCATAAAACAGGTATGGAGTAAATGTCTGATTTAACACATATTCTCCAATTTTCGTAATAACTCAAAATTAATGTCGCAATACATACAAACTGAGGTGTCAATTAGACTTTATTACGGGTGGATTTCGCCACGGTAACGTCAACTCAAAACGTCTCGCTTACCAACTCCTTGTTTACCATCATCCCGGTGGTTGTGCCCATAGCCACTGCGTTGGCTACTGTACGCATGCGCGTAGTATTATCGCCACACGCAAAAACTCCCGGCACGCTTGTTCGCTGCATGGCATCGATCCTGATGTAACCATCCTCGGTTAATTCACATCCAGGAGATTGTTGTGTCTCAAAATGCTGCACAAACGGAGCGCGTATATAGAGTGCCTTTACCCGATAGTCTGTGCCATCGTTAAAGACTATACGCTGTACGTGGCCATTGGCATGCTCCAGTATCCCGACAGGTGTCTCCACTATATTTATACCATGCTTTAGGAGTGCTGCCGATTGCGTGGTAGTTAGTGTAGCCCTACCGTTGGTGAATACAGTAAGATCATTTGTCCAATGGGCGATCAGGCTTGCCAGTTCAAATGCAGCTTCGCCATTCGCCACGATACCGGTTCGTTCATGACGTACTTCATAACCATGACAATACGGACAATGCAAAACCGATATTCCCCAGCACGCTGCCAATCCGGGTATAGCAGGAAGTATATCTTTAATGCCCGTAGCTAAAATCAACTTCTTTGCAAAAAAGATTTCTTCGGAGGCTGTCTGTACTTCAAAACCATTTGCAGTTTTTGCGCTATATATAGCCCGATCGTTCAGAAAGGTTACCGTGCTATATTTTTCGACTTGCGCTCGCGCAAGTGCTGCGATTTCCGCTGGCGCGCGTCCGTCATGTGTAATGAAGTTGTGTGAATATGGCGTTTGCCGGTTGCACGGTTTACCGCTGTCAATGATGAGCACGTTTCGCAGTGCTCTGCCGAGCGCCATGCCTGCTGCAAGTCCGGAGTAACTCCCTCCGATTATAATTACATCAAAATTCCTGGTGGGTATCATAACACGATCGTTGATCAATGAGAAGGGATAGAATGGCAACGCAAGACTTGTCAGAGCAAGTCCACCTCGCTTCATAAAATCCCGCCTTGAAGACATATTTAGTTTACCTTGTCCGGATTTTGTGGAGACAGCAGTTTGATAATCAAATCCACAAAAGGGACGCCTGCAAAGACAATCCACGGAACCAAGGATATAGTCAGCAAGAGTGTTCGCTGATATAGTGGCAACACCGACAAGGCTTCGCCGAACAGGTATAGGAATAAAGTGATGGACGGATATATAACTACCCATATCTTTAAAGACGCCAATAACTTTGCTTTCGTTTTCATTTTCAGATTACGTTTTGTTGAACAATCATTACTTGTTCACAAAAGTACTTCGCGCGATGGCGGACCGTGTAGGACAAATCTGAAGTTCCGTGGGACTTATCTGAAATTAGTCCGGAAGGCTTCGGGTGAATACCCTGTATGTTTTTTGAAGAATCGTATAAAGTATGAGACATCTTCGTATCCCAGTTGAAAGGCGATCTGGTTCACCTGGTTCGAAGTGGCCAGCAGGTATCGCTTCGACTCCAGTATTATATACTCATTTATTACTTCTGAACCTGTTTTGCCAAGCATCTCCTTCGTAACAGCATTCAGTTGATACGCGGATAGATTCAGCATATCAGCATATTGAGACACTTGCTTGCTGGTATATATATGCTTTTCCAAAAGCTCCATAAAATCCTGGAGACGTTGCATTGCATAGGAATCAGCTTTACCGGGATCAGCCTGAGTATTCTGCCGAACGAGTTCGATAAACAGAATACCCAGGTTTGCCTTGATCACGTCCTGGTAACCTTGCTGTTGGCAGGTATACTCATCGGCTATATAATTCAATATGGACAGTATCTTTTTTATACCCGCACTGTCAAGCTGGTATAGGTTAATATTACTGGATTTGCGTAACAACTGGTTTGATGCCGGATCGTGTCCACGATAAAAATCATTATTAAAAGCCATCAGGTATCCGGTGCTTCCCGCCTTGAGCGTAAGCTGATGCACCTGTCCCGGACGTATAAAGAAAACCGTATGATCTGTGATATCATACGCTGTAAAGTCGATCGCATGTGTACCCGCTCCTTTCTTTAACGCCAGGATATAGAAGAAATCATGACGGTGCAGTTCCTGCGTCATATCCTTTCCATTCAATACATTTCGAACATCGCGAATAGTAAAGCTTGGCGCTATACTTTCTCCTTTCGGAGTTTTATGAATATGCCGTACCGGAATGTTCTTCATTGCACGCAGGGTCATTGACGAATACTGCAACCTATAAAAAACATATTAAGTTCAAAAATAGGGCGCACTAATCGCAAGCCACCGTTATTCAAATTAACTCCATACGTCTCATGTTAACAACTGAGAATATACCAAAAAGTATAACCGCTGTAATCAACGGCAAAATCATCGGTAGCCAGCTTATGTTCTTGCGTCCTGCTATATACGCGGGCACAAAACTTTTCCAGTCTTCTCCTTTTACTGCCGCGTTATCAAAAATCTTCGGATAAAAATGTAATCGCATCCGTTCATGAAAAACATGTGTGCTGTCAAGAAGCTGCACGTAGTCGGTCAGGCTCGTCCGGGCAACATCGTTGAAGAGCAGCTGCGTGTGCATCGTGGGCATGGCCATGGCGATGGATCTGCTCAGCTGTTCACGTTGAAGAATCTTCTCCCGCATTGCCTGGCTGTGTTGCATTGACTCGTCATCGCCCATCTGCTGCATGGCATAATACCAGAGCCAGCTGAAAGTCTGTTCCGGTATACCATAGGTTTCATACTGCGGATAATGTGCATAGAACTTTTTCATGGTACTGCCTTTGTCCATGTCCCATTTTTCATGGTAGCCATCCCGTTGCTCTACCATAGTTGCAAGCGACTCCGGCACCGGGTATACATTGGCAACAACGTTATTTACTGAAGCCGGAAGCAAAATGGTAAACACAACCCAGGCCGACAGCAACGTAAGAACATTGAAACTGGAACTTCGCCTGAAAGTAATTACCCAGAAACAGAATGCAAACCAGAACGCCAGGTACAGTATAGCTGCGATAACAAATGCAAGCAATGCTTCACCGACCGAAAGTGATAAACCGAGTATAGCTATCGTTAATAAAATTCCCAATACAATATAGAGCGCACCGGCCCGCACAAACAACTTACGAAGCAGGTATATCCTGGCTGACTTGGCCTGCACAGCAATCAGGCGCCAGGTGCCTGCCTCCTGCTCTTCTGAAAGAAGATTAAAGGTGAACGCTATGATGAGCAAGGGAAAAAGATACAGGATCACAAAACCGAGATCGAGGTTACCTGATTGCAGGTTTGATGGATTGTTCAGATCAGTGTCATACTTCTGCCCTTCGAGCGTGCGAATGGTAACACTTTGTATACCGGGATTCACATCACGTTGTCCGATCGACAACGCGGCAAGTTTGTCGGGTTTGCTGATCAATGAGAAACGCAGGTAATATAGCAGCAGTCCCATCTCATCCTGCGCAGCTACGTTTCGTTCTATATGTTCGCGCTGATGTGTTGTAACATGCTGAATGGTATTCTCCTGCCGCGACAGAAATTGCCTGCCGATCACTATACTGATTATTCCCATCACTACGATCAGCATACACGAAAGCACAACGGCCTTCGATCGGATAAATTGCTTTATGAAAAGTATATACATGATTAAATAGCCTTGGCTCTTTTAGATAGAAATAGGATGAATGCGACAGCCAGTACACTCCACAATACGAGCGCCATTATCGAACCGACCTGATGACGTAACGCTTCTCGTATACCCGAATGGTGGGGCTTAAAGTCAGGAAGATCTTTCCAGTGTTCACGACTGATGGTATAGGGCTTATCATCAGTGCCCAATTTCCTGTTGCTTATAAATTTCATCTGCAACTCATTCATCGCCTGTGCTAACTCATACCGATAACGCTCCGCCTCCTGCTGAAATGTAACGTACGACTCGAAATCCGTTCCCGATAAAGCCATGGATATATTCCGGACAGCCGCGCAGGGATTTATCCACGCAGTAAGTTCATTGAAGCGATTCTGCTTCTTATAGGTATACATGAGATCACTTAAGTGGCGCCTGTATATTTCTGCACTGATCCGTTCGCCTTCGCGCATCACAAAGCCACTATAGTTAAAAGGTAATTGCTCAACCGAATCGACTTTATATACCTGTAGTAGCGAGTCGCGCAATGCTTTATAGTGACGATCATCCGGATTGTGACTATCGCCTTCTTTTAAAACATCCAGTTCGACTGCTGTATCAAATTCTATTTTTGAAGGTGATGGGTAAAAGTAACT
>CAMLLI010000287.1 GCA_946480685.1 uncultured Flammeovirgaceae bacterium
ATACAAACTATAATAATAAACCGGCATACTCCGGAGTTTTGCAGGCTCTTAAAGCACAGTAATATTTATATATTTATAGTATTACCGCGCAGTTTGTAGCGATACTGGTAAATGGCAAGATCTGAAAAATGATCTTGCCATTTTTTAATCATAACGTATTCATCGAATTATAACACTATGCACCTGGCAAAACTATATATACTTTCTTTCCTGGTCGCTTCGGGTATAGCGGCTTTCGCACAAAAGCAGAATGATATTCCGCATCTTGTAAAGCAAGGTAAAACGTCTCAACTCGTTGTTCAGAATAAACCGTTTATTATACTCGGTGGCGAACTCGGTAATTCCAGTGCGTCCGATATGAGGTATATGGAACCGTATTGGAAGAAGTTTACCGATATGCATCTCAATACAATACTTGCCCCGGTATATTGGGAGCTGATCGAGCCTGCCGAAGGTAAATTTGATTTCAAGTCTGTAGACGATCTCATTGAAGAATCGCGAAAGCACAACCTGAAATTGGTACTGCTTTGGTTCGGAAGCTGGAAGAACAGTATGTCGTGCTATGCGCCTGAATGGGTAAAGCTGAATCAAAAACGTTTCCCCCGCACACAGGATAAACAAGGGCGCAGTGCCGAAATTCTAAGTCCGTTTAGTGAAGCGAACCTCGAAGCTGATAAGAAAGTATTCGCAGCCCTGATGAAACATATCCGTCAGATCGATGAGCAACAGCAAACCGTTATCATGATCCAGGTAGAGAACGAGATCGGTATGCTTCCGGAAGCACGCGACTATCATCCGACTTCAACGGCAGCGTTCAATAAACCAGTACCGCAAGAGTTGATGCGTTACCTGAACAGTAACAAAGAGAAACTCGCACCGGCACTATATGAAGCCTGGAAGAAAAATGGTTTCAAAATGAGTGGTAGCTGGGAAGAACTGTTCGGGAAAAGTCTGGCAACAGACGAAGCATTTATAGCCTGGTACTTTGCTAAATATACCCAGGCCGTTACAGCAGCCGGAAAAGATATATACCCGCTGCCGATGTTCATTAACGCAGCGTTGAACAGACCTAACGTGAAACCCGGTGATTATCCGAGCGGTGGACCACTGCCACACATCATTGATATATGGAAAGCCGGTGCACCTGCCGTTGATTTTCTTTCTCCTGATTTTTACAATCCTGATTTTAAATATTGGAATGATTTATATACACGTGCCGATAATCCATTATTTATACCGGAGATACGACTCGAAGCATCGGATGCTGCCAAAGTATTCTACGCAATAGGACACTATCATGCCATGGGTTTCTCTCCATTCTCGATTGAGTCTGCGGAAGGAACCGTAAAAGAATCGCTGGCGAAAAGTTATGAAGTGTTGTCTCAATTATCTCCTATCATCAGTTCACACCGGGGTAAGAATACGATGGAAGGTGTGTTGGTTGATAAGGCAAATTCAGAGCAGATCGTGAAGCTCGGTAACTATACCTTTACCTTTAAGCATGACTATACGTTGGGCTGGTCGCCACAAGCAAAAGATGAGCAGTGGCCGATCATGGGCGGTCTCATCATCCAGACTGCACCCGATGAATTTATTATAGCAGGCGATGGCATTGTAGTAACGTTTACTTCCAATCTCCCCGATGCGCCCCTGGCTGGTATAGCCCGCATTGACGAAGGTGAATACAAAAACGGACAATGGGTAGCCGGAAGAAGAATGAACGGCGATCAAAGTCACCAGGGCAGACACCTCCGGTTTTCGGTTGGTGAATGCGGTATTCAGATATTGAAACTATATTCGTATAAATAATCCATTGTGTCATGCACTGCTATAGATATATCGTTGTATTGATAATGGTTAGCCTGCTGGCAAATCAGTCGTACGCACAAGCATCGTATATTACAAAGGAGAAGAAAGGCAAAACATTCTCATTGGTGTCGTCTGGTAAAGCTACATCGCTATATATAGACGATGCAGATTACCCCGGCGTGATACGTGCTGCCAAAGACCTTCAGCGGGATATAGCACGTGTTTCCGATGTAACGCCTCCATTGGAAAATAGTTTTTCAGGAGGCGATGCCGTTATTATTGGCACGATTGGTAAAAGTAAACTGATCGATCAGCTTGTTGCAGCCGGGAAACTAAATGTAAAAGACGTTGCCGGTAAATGGGAAACCTTTGTAATACAAACGATCGATAATCCTGTAAAAGGCATAGCTCGTGCACTCGTAATTGCCGGTAGCGATAAGCGCGGTACGATCTTCGGTATATATGATGTCTCACGACAAATCGGTGTATCACCCTGGCACTGGTGGGCCGATGTACCGCCTCAGAAAAGCAATAGCCTGTACGTTGTACCCGGACGTTATATTCAAGGTGAGCCGCCCGTAAGGTATCGCGGTATTTTTATCAACGATGAAGAACCTGCTCTCGGGCGATGGGCTGTTGAGAACTATGGCGGATTCAATCATGAGTTCTATGAAAAAGTTTTTGAGTTGATCCTGCGTCTCAAAGGTAATTACCTGTGGCCCGCGATGTGGTGGGCAAGTTTTAGCAGTGATGATACCTTGAATCCAAAGCTTGTCGATGAATATGGAATTGTGATTGGGACAACGCACCACGAACCCATGACGCGCGCGCATGCCGAATGGCGGAAAGGCGGAGAAGGTCCGTGGAACTACGAGAAGAACGAAAGTACACTTCGTAAATTCTGGACAGAAGGTATACAACGCATGGGCAACTATGAAAGTATAGTTTCTGTCGGCATGCGCGGTGATGGCGACATGGCTATGGAAGAAGATACCAACATCGCTTTGCTCGAACGCATCGTAAAAGATCAGCGTGAGATTATACAGCAGGTAACCGGCAAAGAACCATCTGCAACGCCCCAGCTATGGGCGCTGTACAAAGAAGTGCAAGACTACTACGACAAAGGCATGCGTGTACCAGACGATGTTACCCTGTTACTCTGCGATGACAACTGGGGAAACATTCGGAAGCTGCCGAAGCCTGACGACAAACCGCGTAAAGGTGGCTATGGTATATATTATCATTTTGATTATGTAGGAGGTCCGCGAAACTATAAATGGATCAATACCAACCAGATCGAACGTACGTGGGAGCAGATGCACCTGGCGTACGAGTATGGCGCCAACCAGATATGGATCGTCAATGTAGGTGACATCAAACCGATGGAATTCCCTACTTCATTCTTCCTGGATTATGCGTGGAACCCGAAGCGATGGAATCAATCCAATCTAAAAGACTATACGGAGCAGTGGGCAACAGAACAATTCGGAAGTATATATGCGAAAGAGATCGCTACCATACTGAATGGCTATACAAAATACAATGCCCGCAGAAAACCGGAGCTTCTCTCACCCGATACCTATAGCATTACAAACTATCGCGAAGCAGAGACAATGCTCGCTGAATATACTTCATTGGTACAGCAGGCTGAAAAGATAAACGCTGCATTGCCAGCGGAATATCGAGATGCATTCTTTCAACTCGTGTTGCATCCCGTCAAGGCATCAGCCAACCTGAATGAAATGTATGTAACCGCTGCACGTAACCGCCTGTACGCTGCACAAGGCCGGGCTGCCACGAACATAATGGCTGAACGCGTAAAAAAGTTATTCGATGAAGATGCAGCTTTGTCACGACAGTACAACAAAGGTATAGCGAATGGAAAGTGGAACCACATGATGGACCAGACACACATTGGCTATACATACTGGCAGCAACCGTCCAAGGATGTAATGCCGGAAGTAAAAATTATTCGCGTATCGGAAGGCGCGTCTATGGGGGTAGCGATCGAAGGTTCAACGGATGCATGGCCAATCGCGCAGCAAGTGGCCGTGTTGCCGGAGTTCGATGCGTTCAACCAACAGGTATACTATATCGACATCTTCAATCGTGGGCAAACTCCATTCAGGTATAGCGTAACAGCGGACGCACCCTATATTAAGATCAGCGAACCCTCCGGAAACATCGATAAGGAGCAACGCATCTGGATCAAAATCGATTCGCGAAATGTTCCTCCCGGAAAACATACTATACCTGTGCACATAAAAGGGGAAAATGAGAATGTTGTGATTAGGACAATTGTGAACAATGTAAAACCTGCCATCACACAACCCAAAACATTTATAGCGGGGAATGGCTATATATCCATCGAAGCGGAACATTATACGAAAGCCGTGAACTCTCCATCAGCCCGGTGGGATGTTATACCGGGTTTAGGCAGAACGCTATCATCAGTCACAACATTTCCGGTTACGGCTAAAAGTGAAACGCTCAATGCAACGAGTCCACATTTGGAGTATGGAGTATATTTTCCCGATAGCGGATCGGTAAAGGTTAAGTTGTACCTTTCTCCAACGCTTAACTTTCACAACACAGCAGGGCTCCGCTTTGCCGTTTCATTTGATAACGAAACTCCGCAGGTTATCAATTTGCATGATGACTCATCGCTCAAGGCCTGGGAGCTGTGGGTGAGTGACAATGTGATCGTAAAAACATCAAATCACATGCTGCAACGGAGTGGCTACCATACGCTCAAGTTCTGGCGCATAGATGCGGGTGTAGTATTGCAAAAGCTCGTTGTCGAGACGAAAGAAATTAAACCAAGTTACCTGGGACCACCGGAGAGCTATTCCACCGGTAGAACCAATCTTCACTGACATATATATCCCAAACACCAAACCAATGATAACAACTAATAGAAAAGCATGTACAGCCGTAGCATCTATACTGATGATGTTGTCGGCAGAATCCATCGCACAACCGGGCGATGATAAAGGTCTGAAAGATTACTATAGAGATTACTTCCCGGTGGGAGTAGCCGTGTCTCCGCGCGCACTGCAGAACGAAGAAGGAGAATTGATCCTGAAGCAATTCAGTAGCATGACTCCCGAGAATGCCATGAAGATGGGGCCGATCCATCCGGAGGAGAATCGTTACTATTGGGACGATGCTGACAAGATCATAGACTTCGCGCAGAAGCATAATCTGAAAGTTCGCGGTCACGCACTCTGCTGGCACGAACAAGCACCACGTTGGATATTTACCGATGCGAAAGGCGACACCGTTAGCAAAGCTATACTCTTGCAGCGTTTGAAAGATCACATCACTACCGTAGTAAGTCGCTATCGCGGGAAGATCTATGCGTGGGATGTTGTGAACGAAGCGATAGCCGATGACCCGAAACAATTACTCCGTAACTCGCCCTGGTATCGTATATGCGGAGAAGATTTTATCATCAAAGCCTTTGAGTACGCGCACGCTGCCGACCCCACCGCTCAACTTTTCTATAACGACTATAACACCGAGCGTCCGGAGAAACGCGATCGTGTATATACTTTGCTAAAGAAACTGGTAGAGGCCGGAGTTCCGATTCATGGCGTTGGTCTTCAGGGACATTGGTCGATCTTCGAACCCACCGAAGCAGAGCTGCGTGCGGCCCTCGATAAATTTTCTTCACTCAAATTGAAAGTCCAAATCACCGAGCTCGATATATCCATATACAAATGGGAAAAATTTCAACGTGAACGGAGACAGGGTGAGTCAGATGTTTTTACGTCAGAGCTAGAGAACAAGCAACTGGAGCAGTACAAAATGGTTTTCAAAGTCTTTCGCGAGTATAAAAACGTCATCACCGGAGTAACGTTCTGGAATATATCCGACAAATACACCTGGCTCGACCATTATCCCGTAAGAGACCGCAAAAACTATCCGCTGCTGTTTGATGTAGAGCTTAAGCCGAAGCGTGCATATTTCGCGGTGACGAAGTTTTGAAGTCAGAAGCCACTAGCTGCCAGCTTCTAGCTGCTAGCCTGAGGTTGGTAACGTAAATGATTGTCGTAGTAGGATTGATAAATTGGTGAATTGGAAAATTATAAGATTATAAGATTGAAAGATTGGGTGCCTTTAATCTTCCAATGTTCTAATTTTCCAATCTTATAATCCTCGAATCAATTTGTCCCTACAAAACGAAAGCGTTTAAATTAGCACCCACAAACCAGCAGCTAGCAACTAGCAGCCAGCAGCTGACTCAACGCAACGCGTAATAAAAAAGAGAATCGTAAAAACTAAGATAATCTTATGATGGAACAAACAATGCGCTGGTACGGACCGCACGATGCGGTGAGCCTGACAGATATACTGCAGTCGGGATGTACTGGTGTGGTAACGGCACTGCATCATATACCGGTTGGTGATGTGTGGACA
>CAMLLI010000288.1 GCA_946480685.1 uncultured Flammeovirgaceae bacterium
TACTGGAGCCCATTGGTAGTAGATCGCATCACCTTTACGGTTGGCGATACTGAACGAAAAAATTATGCGATCAACTACGATGCTAATAATTACTATAGCAAACGCAAAGGTATTACGGTGGGGTTGAATAGTTCCATGCAGAGTAAAACAGATATTTTTACTTCAAATTATTCCGGAGGTTTTGATGTGCTATGTAATTATAACAACTGGAACATCGATGGCGAGTGGATGTATATGGAACGTCACACCGAAGGACAGATATACAACATGAAAGCCGGTCATGTCCGTGCAGGATATAACATTATTGTGAAAGACAGAATTTTTCTCGAGCCATGCTTTATGGTGTCTATGTTCGAAGGCGATCCGGGAGCTCAATTCTCCGGTGAAGACAGAATGTATGATGTTGGTATAAACTGGTATTTGAACAAGAAGAGCTGTAAGCTTAGTCTGCACTATATGAAGCAGGAAGGTAACGGAGATAACAACTATACCGATGAAGAAACATTCAAGAAAGGTGACTTCGCAGGGTTAGCATTTGTTCTTCTCCTGTAATTCTTCGACAATGGAGTATATCTAATTATACCTGACGTACGATGGCGGGTTAACAAAACGCCCGCTATATTTCAATCGTACGTTGGTAGATACCTTGAAACTGAAGTGGTCGACACCATCTACAGCCGTAGGAAAATAGAATGCGCGTAACTCGATCGTACCGAAAATAAGGTTCTCGTTTCGGATGCGTATACCTCCTGTTGTTCCCCAGTAAAAATCACCTAATATTTTTTCGGATTTATAGTCTTTCAGAAAAGCATTTTCCAACGACATAAACGGTGCGAACCGGAAACCGGCAAATTTCAGATTTGTAAAAAGCGTTGATTCAAAACGGAGATAAAGTCGTTTCGTACCATAAAGACTATCGGGCGAGAAGCCGGTAAGTTCATCATTCAATGTAAGCAACTCACGTGCTACTACCTGGTGTGCCTGCGCATAACCGCCCTGTACCAGGTGGCGTAGTTTTACTCTTCTGTATTCATATAGCTTGCTATAGTGCGTGCCTCGCAGATAGTAAAAGGTATCTGATGTTTTGCTGCGGGTGAAAAATGTACCAAAGCCCGCTTCTATACTTGAAAAGCTTCCGTTCTTGTTTACAAAACCTTTCAATACAGATGTGCCGGCATACATTCGTTTTTGTCCCATGGCTTTAGACCAGCCCGTGGTGAGTGTTACGGTTTTACCATAGGGCACGTCTTCCGTTCGCCCGAAGCCATATATATACCTTGTCTTATAGAAGTTCTGATTATAGAACGTCATTTCACCCAGCACAAATTTTTCATCGTTGTATAGCGGGTTGAGCGCTTCTCCGGGTTGTATAGGTTGCTTCGAATAATGTTGGCGGTAATAACGTATCGCTGCAAAATGACGATCGCGGTTGCGCGCCAGGTTGCCGATGCTGAAGTTATACCCTGCCCATACATCCTGAATGTTATAGCGATACTTGCGAAACGTGCTGTCTTCTACCTGGAAAACATTGCGCGACCAGTTACGGCTTACTTCCAGTCCTCCGGCAAGTCGCGAGTATGGCGATACCAGCGGCCGCTCTAATCGAATGAAGTATGCATATTCATTTTCTTCACCTAAACTTCGGGCATTGTCCAATTGCGTATAGCCACCCGATGCATTGATAAGCGTACCAGCCAAACTCGACTTCCGGTAAAATATATCAAAGCCTACAGACGGTGCGCGACCGCTTTCAAAACCCAGATCAGTTTGCACGCGCTGTCCCATACCAAACAAGTTGGCATCGTATAATCCCACACGGTAATCGGTAAGTCCTCCGGCAGATACGCGCGCACCAAGACTGAATACATCGCGCGTTACAATTTCAACATCAACAGAATCGGGCTCGCCTTTAATGCGGTGTACAATAATTTTGGAATCGAGTATAAAATCAAGGTCCCGGAGGTAACGTTCATTATCGGCTACGCGATACGGGTTAAGCGGACGATTCTCGCGGATAAAAAGATTATCGCGGATAACACTTTCGCGCGTGGTATAGTGCAACGCATCGGCAATCTTCGTGATCTGGTTGCGGAACCTGCGAGTCGAGTCGTACATCGTTCGTTCAAAACCGATGTGATTAATAATGATATGTCGGATGATTTTTCCTTCGTACGGCAGGAATGGCGCCTCACTCTTTACAGCGATGGCTGAGTCAGGACTCGATTTTCGTGAAATCGTTTTGATAACTTCCTTCGAAAGCTTGTTGTCCAGAATTTTTCTCCGGGTAGTATCCGTTTGCGCCCATAGCGTTGTATACGTAGTCAGGATCAAAACAAACAGCGCAAGCAGCCTCATGCCAGAGATTGAAAATAATAGATACAAAAAAAACTAACGGTGGAAGTAATATAGGTATTGAATCGACACCATGAATTTTTATCATGTGGAACAATATAAAAAATCGTTCCAGTTTTTTTCTGATCTGTTTACAGGGGCCGTTTTATTTTTTTAAGACTTGCGAAAGCGCTACTCAGGCCATACAAACGTACACATCACCGGTAAGTGATCTGAAGGGTAATATGTACCGTTGTGATCGGTAATAACCTGGAAGTTTTTGGGCGTTAATTCAGCGGTATAAAAAATATAATCGATCACTTTACAGGGCGTGGAATTAACGGCAAACGTGCAGAACGTTCCCTGTGATTCTGTGGCCGGGCGTGAATTGAATAATTTCAGTGCTTCACCGTTCAGCATCGTTATATAAGCCGCTTCGGTTGGTTCACTGTTAAAATCACCGGTAATGATCACCGGAAATTGCTGATGTACCGCGGCAATCTTTTCCTTGATCAGGGCAGCACTTTTCTCGCGCGCTATAGCACCGATATGATCGAAATGCGTGTTAACGATAATAAATTCTTTTTTGTCGTGCAGATCGCGCAAGGCGGCCCAGGTAGCAATGCGTGTGATGGCAGCATCCCAGCTTTTGCTCCCTGCTACGTCCGGTGTCTCCGAAAGCCAGAATGTATTCTGCTGCTGAACAGCGAAGCGGTCTTTCTTGAAAAGTATAGCGGAGTACTCTCCTTTAGTTTTGCCATCGTCACGGCCTACCCCAACGGAAGTATATTCCGAAAGATTTTTCAAAATGTCTTGTAACTGGTGATGCAGCGCTTCCTGTACACCGAGAATATCCGGATTGTATTTACGGATGAGCGCGTATACTTTCTCGCTTCGCTTCGGCCATTGATTAACGCCATCCACTGTGTGATCGAGCCGGATGTTATACGTCATTACTTTTAGCGGTTGTGCCTGCATGGTAAGTGTCGTAGCCAGAATTATAGCGATGCAAAATATTCTCGTCATAAATAATGCGCTGGTTGTTACAGCAAGTTAACAGATACGGACCAATTTGGTTTTAATTTTTCCATAACCAGTTGATAACGGGCAAAAAGTTGCGTAGCTTGGTATACTTTAATTCGCTCCGGGTATTCGGTTACTATGTGTGCAAAAAAATAAAGGAGCATTTGAGTATCCACCTCACACTCGTTGAACAGTTAGTACTTAAAAAAATAAACCCTCTACCGCTATGAAACAATATCCAATACATTACACCTTTCGGCTACAAACGTGACAGCATCTTGCTGACTTTGTAAGGCCACCCGTTGCTCCCGCTCACCCTCGCGCAGCCGCAAGGCTGATACATTTCTGTATTTATAGATTCTTCAGTCACCGTACTCAGTCCATTCGTTCTTCGTTCATTAATTGGTATATAATATATATCAATAAACCTATAGCTGGCGCATCTGCTATACGTTCACTGCTATCAGTAACGATTAACGTATAACGACTAACGGACAACGACTAACAAAATATACTATATCTCCGTCCACCCTAACCCATGGATACGCTCATCAAAACCGCTATAGCAGAACTCGGCCAGAAAGAAGTGCCGGGTGCTGATCATAATGCTGCCATTGTTCGCTACGCACACGAGTCGGGTTTCAACTGGATCAACGATGATGAAACACCGTGGTGCAGCATCTTTGTAAACTGGTGTGCTAAAAAAGTAAATCTCAAAGGCACCGGCAAAGCCGATGCCCGCTCGTGGCTCTTCGCCGGGCAGCGCGTTGAAAGTCCGGAGCCCGGTGATGTTGTAGTATTCTGGCGTGAGAAACCTGAATCATGGAAAGGCCATGTAGGATTTTTCTTTGGTTTTTCGAAAGATGGTCTACGGGTATATTGTTTAGGAGGTAATCAAGGCAACCAGGTATCTATATCCGCCTTTCCGGTAAATACTATATTAGGCTTCAGAAGGCTGGCTCCATCAGCAACCCTCATTTTGCCGGATACTGTACTTCGTATAGGTGATACGGGTAACACTGTTAAAAATTTACAGGACGCTTTGAAGTTAGCGGGTTTCGATTGTGGTACATCGGATGGCGACTTCGGTAAAAAGACTGAAGATGCTGTTAAAGCGTTGCAAAGTACACGCTTTGGTTTGCGCGTAGATGGTATATTTGACGAAACCACGCGGGTATACCTGCTCGAAATATTAAATCAATAGTGTATGTCGCTCTTTGCTATTCTTGACCTCGTTATCGGACTGATCTTTATTTACTTCCTGCTGAGCCTGGCATGCTCTGCCGTGCAGGAAATTATCTCCAGTATATTACGACTTCGTCCCAAAGTATTAAACCAATGGATTCGCGATACCTTCAGTAAAGGAAATATAGGCGAAGCTATATTAAAGCATAAACTCATTGATGGTCTCACGGCAAAGGGTCGTATGGCGGCCTATATACCGTCCGATAAATTTTCACGGGTGTTGCTGGATATAATTCACCACAAGCAATTTGGCGATAAACCCTATACCATCGATTCGCTACGCCAGGCTATTGCCGCTACGAATTTACTGGACGAGGATTTTAAGCGATCGCTGTTGCAATCTATAGCCGAAGCATCAGGCGAAATAACCAAAGTGCGACACGAGGTTCAGGCATGGTTCGACCAGGCGATGGAGCGCGTATCCGGCACTTATAAAAAGAAAACGCAGACTATAATTCTCTGTATATCGCTTGTACTTACAGGTTTGCTAAATGCCGATACTATAGAACTTGCCCGCTACCTCTATGAAAACCCGGCCGTGCGGGAAAGTATAGCCGATCGTGCAGAAGAAATAGCGCATGACTCAACATATCGTGAGGCTGTCAATAAAATCAAACAAGTACAACAGGATACGCTGCATCCCTGGCAAAACGCAGATGAAGCTATAGCCAGTATCAATAAAAATGTAGCCGATCTTAAATCCATCAAAGCCGAACTGGATGCAACAAAATTACCCCTGGGTTGGGAAAATAAACCCGGCAACTGGGTAATAAAGATTCTCGGTATGTTGTTTACAGCACTTGCTGTTTCTCTGGGTGCACCGTTCTGGTTCGATATGCTTAATAAACTGGTGAACCTGCGCAGCGTTGGTAAAAAACCAGCGGCAACCAAGCCGGAGCCTGAACAACAATCATCGAAGTAATCCGTAACAACCGCTCCTGTATATATAGTATATTTCTGCTACCCTTTAATGTTTCTGTACCTAACCGTATTTTTGTTATGAATAATTTTATTGTAGACCTGCACTGCCATCCCGCGATGAAACCTTATGGAAGAAGTTTTAAAGATTCCGCTTCCACGGGTGCCAATAGTTCAAACCCGGCGGATATTACAAGTATATGGCATTACGATCAGCCTTCGCTGAAAGATAAACTTTTGAACTACGTAACAGGTCTCACCAAATTCAGACAGGCCGATCTTTCTTCTGCACTCTATGGAAGTGTAAAGGTGATGACCGCTTCGCTATACCCATTGGAAAAAGGTTTTGTGAAAAACAGGCTCGGCAGCGGGCAGCTCTCCGATGCGACACTAAATCTCGCCACGGGTTTAGGCGATGAGCGTGTAGACTTTCTGCAGAAGATGCCCGATTATTTCACGGATCTTCAGAATGAGTATAATTTCTATCGCCAGCTTCACGATAAAACGGTACTGGTAGATGGCAAACCGGTGCGCTATAGATTGGTGCGCAATTATACCCAGCTTGAAGATGTATTGCAGACAGCCGATGATGCTATACCTACTATTGCTATCATTCTCAGTATAGAAGGTGCGCACGTGTTTAACTGTGGCCTGAGCCCGGAACAGA
>CAMLLI010000289.1 GCA_946480685.1 uncultured Flammeovirgaceae bacterium
CTACCAGCAAGAATGAAAAGCGTGTAGCCTCTCCTTCATTGGCAAATGGAAACGACTCGTGGTTAATGATCAGCAAAGAACATACTACCATTAATATAACACTGCCATAATAGCCCATGGAAAAACCTTTTGCACTGGTGATGTCATATTTATCGTGCGTAACGATCTCCGGCAAGAATGCATTGTAAAAAACAAGACTTCCGGAATATCCTATACTGGCCAGTATAGAACATGCAATGCCCCACTCGAGTGTATGTATATCTTCGAAGAAATATAGTCCCATACACGAAAGACTTCCCAGCCACACGAAAAACTTCATGAATGTTTTTTTGTTGCCGGTATAGTCGGCAGCACCGGAGAGTAAGGGAAGTATAACGGCTACAACAAGAAACGAAAACGACAATGCGTAACTATACAACACCGAGTTCTGAATGGATACGCCCATGAATTGGACAACATCGCTTCCATTGTTCTGCGCAACAGCTTTATAGTAGATCGGAAAAATAGCCGTTGTTATAACAAGCGAGTAAACTGAATTGGCCCAGTCGTACATATACCAGGCGCGAACCGTTTTCGGGTTATTAAGCTGTGCAGCAACACTCACACCTTCCATAATGCAGTCTTTTGATTATACAAGATTAGGAATTCGACTGGCAAAACAAAGCTCGTGTATTGAAAGTAAAAGGTTTGCTGATTTCTATTGGACACGGGATGATTCGCGGATGATGAGGCTGCTTTTAATCACACGTTTCTCCGGTTTCATATCGTGATGGCGAATATGATTAATGAGCATCTCAGCCGCGCTCGCGCCTATATCATGAGCCGGATGATCAATGCTACTAAGCGATGGCTCTACAAAGCGACAGAGATTTTCATTATTAAAACCGAGTACTGCAACATCCTGCGGTATACGCAAGCCATTCTTCTTCATGATGTGTATCATTTCAAGCGCAGCATAATCATTGATGGCAAAGATGGCATCCGGCCGCTGCGGCAGGTTGAGCAGGTAACGTGTATACTCTTCTACTTTATCACTGCGGTAATGCGAGTGTACTATATAAGAGTCCTTCACCTGCAGGTTATGTTTGCGCAGTGCATCGAGATAACCGTTAAGTCGCGCGCGACTGTTAAATAAATGCTCAGGTCCGGTAACAAAAGCGATACGTTTACAACCTTGTTCAATCAGATGCTCCGTTCCTTCCATAGCAATTTCATAGTTGTTGGTAACAACCTGCGAGGCCACTATATTTTCAAATACACGATCGAAGAATACAAGCGGTATACCTTTCTCGGTTAGTGAAGCAAATTGATCGGAGCGATCGGTCTCGGTTGAGATGGAGACAATGATTCCGTCTACGCGGCTTGAGACAAGCGAATGCAAATTTTTCTTCTCTGCTATGTAGGACTCATTCGATTGACAGATCATCACATTCATGCCTGCCATATCAGCCTGCTTTTGTATACCACCCACAGCACGTGCAAAAAAGCGATTGATCGTTTCCGGCACAATCACACCTATAGTATTCGTCTTTTGTTGCTTGAGATTTATAGCGAGTGTGTTGGGCTCGTATTGCAACTGACTGGCCAGATCAAGGATCTTCTGTTTTGTTTCCGGGTGGATATCGGATCGTCCGGCAAGCGCGCGTGAGACCGTTGACTTCGAGATGCCCAGCATGCGGGCGATGTCTTTAATGGTAACTACTTTTTTCTGCATAGTGCTACAGGGTAGAATCAGGATCCATAAAAATAATGTTTCGACCCCGATCCCGGGAACGGTCTCGGAAAAATATTTCGAAAATTTACGCGAACAGTGCTATTAATGTTTGAAAAAAGTTGAAAATTAGAATAATCAATCGATTTCGTTTATGAATAAGTCTATACCCGTTTCTACTATTCATTCGGAAAGCAGTCCAAAATTCCCGGGAATTAAGCAAGGATCGTCCCAGGATATCAACTCGCTGATGAATCGCATTCTTCAGGAGAATGATTATACTGCCTTTCAGAAATTGTTTGCCGATATGTATTCTCCATTGTGTGTGTTCTGCGTAAGATTCGTGCACGTGAAAGAAGTTGCTGAAGAACTGGTGAGCGATGTATTCTATACCATCTGGAAGAACCGCGAGCAGATTGTGATCGCATCGCCCAAAGCATATCTGTTTACCGCGGTGCGGAACCGGGCCTTCGATTACCTGCGAAAAATAAAGAAGACCGTATGGTGCGATCTGGAAGCCGCCATGCAACTGGCTGCAGAATTAACCGACAGCCAGGACCTGCTCATTGAACAGGAGCTTAACCGCCATGTAGAAAAATCCATTGCAAGTTTACCGCGTCAATGCAGACTTATCTTTGAACTAAGTCGCGAACATGGCTTGAAGTATAAAGAGATAGCCAGTAAACTAAATATCAGCATTAAAACGGTAGAGACTCAAATGAGCCGGGCATTAAAGCACCTGCGCGGTTCACTGCAGATAACCGGGTAAATGCCGTTAATACACTTTGTATAAAAAATTCAACAGGCTTTTTGATCAGGGTAATATGACTATAAATTCGTCTTTTCAATGTATACAGCATGTCGATGAAAAGACTGAACACGCAGGAATGGTCGCTTATAAAACGGTATCTGAAAGCAGAAACCAGCCTGCAGGATTTAGCCAAGCTGGATATACTCTGGGCTGAAAACCCAACCCTTAAATCGGAAATCGACATGCTCTATGGCAAAACTCCATTACCATCACCGGAAGAATTTGACCCCGGCCAGGCCTTCGAAAAACTCCACAACCGCTTTAAACGAGAAGATTTGATTTAGCTATACCGAAAATCCTAATATATACTTCCCCCTAAAGTTTACTTCTTACTTCTTACTTCTTATTTCTTACTCCTTACTCCTTACTTCTTACTCCTACTTCTTCCCCCCAACCAAACCACCCCATCCAAAACAAACCTATTCTGCACCTCATTCTGAAACGTATACGACAACGTTCCATTCGTGCCGCCATAGTCCATATCATTATGTCCCATGTTAATATAGATCATTCTATATTTCGTATTCGTCCAGGCCACGGGGTAATAACCGCTGTGCCAGATCTCGTGTTGCTTGGGACCAGTGCCTAACGGAAAACTTTTCGCATCGATCGACAGTAGTATTTTTATATCCGGATTTTTACGCAAGTCATTTTTCCAGCTATACCATTCGTTCGGTGACGATTTGAACGTTGCTGGTATATTTCTCACGGAAGGATGCTTTTTATCCTCCACCCGAAGTATAGCACTCGTAGGCCGCCATGTATTTCCTTTATACTCACCGGAACCTAAAAATGTATTGTGATACCAATCCCAATTCTGCGGATAGGCAGAAGGTGTAAGCGCAAAGCCTGCAAAATGAAAACCCATCCAGGCACCACCCTGCTCCATATACTTTTGAAAAGCTTCACGCTGCTCCAGTGAATCCGGACGCGTATCCAGAAAAAGTACAACCTGGTATTTAGCGAGGAAGGAAGCATTCAGATTGCTCCAGTCATTCGTGGAATCATACTTGAAATTATACTTCGTGGCAGCTTCAGCAAAGAAACGGTTGGCTTCATGCACATAACTGATGTGCGCCAGGTCATGCTTCGCAGTATAAAACCCGATCACATTAAATCGCGGATTTTTCTGCTGTGCACAGGCTACGATGCCGGCATGCATGTACAGTATACAAAATACCCACAACACCCACGCGTGGCTATATATTTTTTTAGTATGAATCATCTGCTATAAATTAGTCGCGATATAATTTCGGTGCTGCATTCAACGCTGGGAACTGACGCTGATGCCAGTATGGATATATCACCGGCACTTCGCTTACGGCATCGAGGCGCTTAACCTGTTCCAGCGTAAGGTTCCATCCTACCGCACCAAAGTTTTGTTTGAGTTGCTCTTCGTTGCGCGCACCAATGATAATGTTCGATACCGTGGGTCTTTGCAGCAACCAGTTGAGAGCAACCTGCGCTATACTTTTACCGGTTTCCGCTGCGATCTCATCCAGCACATCGATGATATTGTAGAACACTTCGTCTGATACAGCGAAGGCCGGCACCGGACTTCCTCCCTGCGCAATGCGCGCATCTTTTGGCATCGGTTGGTTGCGCCTGTATTTACCGCTTAATCTTCCCGCCGATAACGGACTCCACACAATGGTACCAACGTTTTGATCAATTGCCAGTGGCATCAACTCCCATTCAAAGTCGCGATTTACCAATGAGTAGTACGCCTGATGCGCTATATATTTCGACCAGCCGTAGCGCTCGGATATAGAAAGGGATTTCATAAGATGCCACCCTGAAAAATTGGAGCACGCTATATACCGTACCTTACCGCTCTGCACCAATGTGTTCAACGTGTTGAGCGTTTCTTCTACCGGTGTATTGGCATCGAAGCCATGCAGGTGGTATATATCGATATAGTCCGTACCGAGGCGTTTCAGACTTTCTTCACACGCTTTTAATAAATGATAGCGGGAAGAACCATAGTCATTCACACCGTTGCTCATCGGAAATGTAGCCTTGGTAGAGATCAATACTTTGTCGCGTTTACCGGCTATAGCTTTACCAAGTATTTCCTCCGACATACCAGTAGAGTATACATTGGCTGTATCGAAGAAGTTTACACCGGCATCAAGACAAAGATTTACAAGATGCTTTGCTTCCTCTACCTGTGTTGCACCCCACGCTTTGAAAAATTCGTTTCCACCGCCAAAGGTCGCTGTACCAAAACTCAATACGGGCACGCGCAATCCCGAACCGCCCAGTTGTCTGTATTCCATGATGCTGTAATTTTTAACGTAACATACCTGACCAGCGAAATGCTGAATGGCATGAAGTTAAAAATTATCAGACATACTTAAACAAATATTGGGTTAAGGGAATAAGTAGTATATATCCGGTATACCACCGGATGTTATTCATCTTTGAGACACTTTGCCGGATTAACACGTGCTGCCTTGATGGCTTGTGTACCCACGGTGGCCCATGCCGTTAGCAATGCCAGCAAACCACCCAGTGCAAAGTACCACCATGTCAAAGGAATGCGATACGCGAAGCTGCCCAGCCAGTATGTAATTAACAGGTAGCTTGCCGGTATAGCAATGACAACCGCCAGCAGCACCATCCTGGTAAAATCACCTGACAGCAGGAAGATAATACCCATCTCACTTGAGCCGAGCACTTTGCGTATACCGATTTCTTTCAGCCTGCGCTCGGCCGTAAAGGCTGCAAGACCGAACAACCCGAGACATGATATAAAAATAGCAAGCACGGCAAAGTATTTTGAAAGTATAGCTACGCGCTGCTCGGCAGCGTACTGTGCCTGGTATTCGGCATCGAGAAATGTATACTCGAAAATAAAACCGGGATTAAACTTGAGATATAGTTTCTGTATTTGCTCCAGCGCATCCTTTTCACGACCAGCCGCCAGGCGTGTCATTACAATATGGGTGTCTTGTGGAGCGAGACGGAAGAACACCGGTTTTAAATTTTCATGCAGCGATTCGTAGTGAAAGTCTTTTACCACACCAACAATCTGCAGATCTTCTCCCCACAACTTAACTGTTTTACCAATCGGATCTTTCAGCCCCATAAAAGCAATAGCCTTCTCGTTGAAAATGATCCTGGCACTATCGCTTCCGAACTGCTTCGAGAACATACGTCCTTCCGCCATCTTCAGATCCATCATCTCCATCACATCATAGTTCACGGTAAAATTTTCAAACTCGGTAGCATCCTCCGGATCTTTACCTTCCCACTGCACGCCATACGTGCCACTCATGTGCCCGGTAAAATCATGATTAAGCGTAGAAGCTCCGGCAACACCGGGTATATTTCGCAGTTCAGCCAGGAAGCTTTCGAGTGTTCCGGTATCCCACAGTTTACCTTCGCGTCCAAAATATAGTATATTATCCTTGTTATAGCCCAGGTTGCTGGACTGCACATACGTTATTTGTTTATATACCACCAGCACTGACACAATAAAGATTACCGAAAGCGCAAACTGAAAAACAACGAGCCCCTTGCGCGCCCACAATTCACCTACAGCTGTATTGATCCTGCCTTTTAATACCGTAGCCGGATTGAACCCCGAAAGATATAGGGCAGGGTAACTACCTGCTATAATTCCGGTGAAGAGAG
>CAMLLI010000290.1 GCA_946480685.1 uncultured Flammeovirgaceae bacterium
ACCCGATCGATGTGATCAATCCACCGATGATGAGCGGATTCAGTCCGTCTGCAAATTTGTTGGCGCCAATAAACAGAATGGCCATCACCAATACGAGGGTGGCGAGCATTTCGCTGAAGAGGTTGGCGGGTACCGACCGTATCGCCGGACCTGTGCAGAATATAGCAAGTTTGAGCGCAGCGTTATCGGTTTTGCCCCAGTGCGGCATATAGTGCAGCCATACCAGTATAGCACCGGCAAATGCTCCGGCCAGCTGAGCGAATATATACCCGGGCACCTGGTCAACCGGGAAATCTCCGGATACACATAGTGCCAATGTTATAGCAGGATTGAGATGCGCACCGCTGATGCTGCCGACAGCATATATAGAAATGGTAACGGCAAGTCCCCAGGCAATAACGATGGCGAGCCATCCGTCATTTTCCGCTTTGGAATTTTTCAACAAAGCTCCCGCTACCGAGCCATCGCCCAGTAAGATCAATAACATGGTGCCAAAGAATTCTGCCAGGTACGGAGTCATATATAGTGTATAGATTAGCCTGCCAATATTTTGCCGGTAAAAAATTACTTCTCTTTTGCCAACATCTTCTCCTCTCCTTTTCTCGTCCGGATTTTTTCGTTGATAAAATTACCAACAGCTCTTCCCTCAATCATACCGTTGTCGATAGCCGGACGGTAATGAATTCCTCCGTATAGACGACTGACTGCGGCTTCTTCCGAAGCATGTATAAAGGATTTGAATGAACGCGCGGTTAGTCCGAATTCAATTTCGGTTGAGTCGGTAAAGCTGAAGTTATCACCGAAAAGTTTTGTGAGGGTCATGGCCGATGCTCCCGATACAACACTGTGACCACTGGTATATTCCGGAAACGGTGGAGTCTGCAAGAGCGGTGTCCAGTTCTCATCTATATACTGGTTGATATAGGTCTCCGGGCGAATGAGACGGCTGCGGTATTTTTCATCCCAGCAGGATATAAATCCATCCACCAAACCTATAGCAACGCGCGCATACGCTTCCGCGCTTTTTACGATGTCTGCATTTGTTTTCTTGCAGGCAACACTGGTGATATTCATCCAGTGACCACCGGGTGATATTTTTTTAGTAGCAAACATCACGTGTCCTTTTACGTTCATGACAAACGGATTGCAATCCCAGAAGGAAGCGATCTGTCGCTGCTCCTCGGTCATCTTTACACCAGCGGTATATACTTCGAATGCATCTTTATAGAAATCACTTTCCTTATCCGCAGAGAATTTAGTTGGCGATGCGGGTTTGAACTGCGCGGCTGAGTCGAGTGCAAAAGTTCTGATCTTGTTCCAATGTGGCTCAACGGCATCCATATACGCAGGTGGTGTCGGTTTCCAGGTAGCAGGATCTTCGCTGATGGAATATTTCGGGAACGAACGCGATTGTTTATAGTTGTCTTTCTGCGACCATGCAATGATGTGATCGGCCACCTGTGTTCCGTATGCTACCGAGCGCTCGAATACATCTTTCGGTACACCGTCATCTTTAAACTCCTGCATGATGCCCTCATAAAAAGCGTCCATCTTGTCTTCTGAAAAGACCAATGCTCTTCCAACTTTCAGGGCTGCCTGTACAGATGCAAGCGGGTAACAATATTCTTTACCTTTATCCGGTTGAGGCACTTGTCCCAAACCGTGAAGCTGTCCGGCAAAACTCACGCATGAAGAATCCTGGTGCAGCGCTGCTTCATACGCAGCAACACTTACATAGGTATATATACGACTTGCTACCGGAGGTGAGAATATATCATGAACAATAACATCGGTTACCTGCTTGATGGAGCGGTGCAGGTATTCTGCAGTCTGAACTTTTGTACGCCACGCGTCATCCGAAGAGCACGACACGAGCAACAAGCAAATGATCGCAATCTTCCCGCAAGAAAACTTCATAACAATCTGGGTAAGTATGGTTCTCAAATTTAGAAGGAAAACAATAATAACAAACGGTTAATTTCCGGGCTTCACTATAAAATCCTTCTTTTCAACGCCTGCGCCTTTTACCTGAACGGATTTCCATTTTTTAGGAAGCGGTTTACTATTCTGCACAATTCCGTTATCAGAAATATTGAGACCTCCGAATCCGAAAATGACAGCCTGCAACATTCCTCCCGCACCGGTAGCAAAATATGGATTGGTACCTCCGGCCGTTTCGGCCAGTACACCAAAGGGCGGAACTTCATTGGGCTTATAGGTCTTCACAAAAAGTTCGTATGCTTTTTCCGGCTCACCAAGTCGCGCATATAGTGTAGCCAGTACGGAGTTACCCATCGCTGGTCCTTCAGGCGACATGCGTTGTTCGTAGTACTTCAGATCTTTTTCAAGCTGTGCACGATCGTTAACAATCTCGAGTGGATACGCCAGCAAATTAACATCAGCCTGTTTTATATCGACACCGTTATAGGTTGCATTTTCTTTCGTAGTGCCATCCGGAAACTTTAGTATAGGTATATTTTGCGCAACATGTTCCCAATCAGCATTCGGCTCAAGTCCTAATTCTTTCGCAGCCTGCGTAGCATAGCGCAGAACAGTAATGGCCATACCATTGGTGAATGCATTGTTATCTATATTCTCCTGCCACTCGTTGGCGCCTATAACATTGTTTATTTCATACCGTCCGCTGCCTTTGCGCTCTACACGGCTCGCCCAGAAATCAGCCACTTCTTTCAAGACCGGGTAGCCACGTTCACGCAACCAGATTTTATCTTTTGTTACCTGGTAATATTTCCAGAATGCCCAGCCTACACACCCGGTGATGTGATGTTGAAAAGGTCCGGTTAGTGCCCACACAGGTGTATCTTCTGTTCCTTCATCGGATGACTCCCACGGAAACATAGCACCTTTATACCCATGGGAAAATGCATTCTGCTTAGCGGCCTCCAATCGTTGATAGCGATATTCGAGTAACGACTTGGCTATATTAGGTTGCAATACCAGCAAAGGCGGATACATCCAGAGTTCAGTGTCCCAAAATACATGGCCGTTATACCCGAGGCCCGACAAACCCATGGGTGATAAACTATAGGCGGTGCCTGCGCGTGCGAAAGAGTATAAATGATATAGTGCGAAGCGTATATCTTTCTGCGCCTGCAGATCGCCTTCTATAACAATATCACTTTTCCACAATTGCTCCCACGCAGCTTCGTGGTGTTGCAGGAGGCGTTGCGTTCCTTCGAGCTTTGCAAAGATCGTTAAGCGCTCTGCTTCGTTCAGCGGATCTTTATAGTGCTCGGTTGATGTTGCCGACGCTACAACACTGAATGTATAGGTTTCGCCCGCTTTGAGATCCTTATTGAACTTGACGAGGTGCATGTTATAGTCCCAGTCTTCGTGAATCAGGTCGGGCTCCTGGCCGTGTGGTTCCGTAAAAATTATACTATTACTTACTGCAACGGTATGTTTACCGGAAGGACTTTTACCTACGGAAGTAAGCAACGGTATGACTACATGCGGACGATCAATTTCACTGTACAGATTCTTTACATCCACCAGGTGATTCGGTGCTTCAATAACACTCATCGGTGTAACTCTCGTGGCGCATTTCGCTTTGATCTCTACAACGGCCAGTGCCGTATAGGGTAAATGCTGCAACGCCATAATCGTATGCTTCACTGTTAGCTTATCCCCTACTTCAAACGTAGTGGTAAGTGCAGCCTTCTTCATATCCAGCACCTGCCGGTAATTACGAATATGCTTTGCTCCGATGCGCTGACCGTCCACATCGAGATTCATGTTAATGTGATTGAACGTCTTGAGTATATTTGACACTCGGCCGCGCTGGTAATAATCATATACTCCGTTCAGCACAACATCCTTAACTTTCATGGGCTCCGGCGATGATACTATACCAACCATGCCGTTTGCTACGGTTACGCCATAGTAATTATTCGGATCGATTGTTTTCGCTTCGATGGTCCACCCGGCATCCTGCGCAAAGCCTGCCACCGGAATGAGAACTGCGATCAAGTACAGGATTGTTTTCATAGACGATACGTTTTGTTTTAAGGCGCGATCTTGCTATTGTTCACGGCTCCGCTACCAAGTCCGAACGTTACCAGGGTATCGTTGTTACGCACGGCGATATAGTATACTTTTCCATTTACATGTATTGTTTTGAAACAACGCGTTTCTCCTGTTACTGAAAATCCGGATTGTATTGCGGGCACGGTATGAAAGTGACCTTTACCATCACCGGTGAGCAGCAGACCATAGCTGGCATCGTTGCGTCCCATTTGTATATTGATTGGATAGAAATTTCCGGCCAGCAGCACATCGGGTTTCTTATCGTTGTTAAAATCATCAACCAGTATAGCATTGACGGTAGAGATTTGCGCAGCATTTGGCAATGGATGTATCTTGAATTTACCTTGTCCGGAATTCTCGATATAGCATGTGCGGAAATTATAGGCTATATATTTTTCAGATGCATTCAGGACATCATCGGTAAACATATCGTGCACAGTAGCCTCGGCAAATTTATGATACGACAGGTAGCGCTTCTTCAGGTATGGCATCTGCTTGGTCATTTCATCGCGCGTGTGGAACGGATATTCTTTACCATGAATGAAATGTGTCAACACCTGGTCGGTGCTATCGTTCTTATCAAAATCGGCTACGAACATTTTTACCGGCTCCTGCTCCGAAGCATGCAGGCGTGAGTTGAGTCCCAGGTTGCCTGCAATCAAATCAAGATCACCATCCTGATCAAAATCTGCAGCCTGCACTATATTCCACCAGCCGTTTGATTTTTCAAGACCTGAACCTTCCAGGGGCATAGGTGCAAGTTTGCCATTTTTACTCAACAGTATGGTAATGGGCGACCATTCCGCAGCTATAACAAGATCAGGTACTTTATCACCATCCATATCGGCCCATGTCGCTTGTTTGATAAAGCCGAACTTACGCAACACCGGTGCTACTGCATCCGTTGCGTCAGTAAAATTACCTTTGCCGTCATTGAGTAAAATATAGCTGTCAGGTTTTAAACCATAGCGCCACGGATTGGCTCGCGCGCCCAGGAATATATCGGCATCACCATCGGCATCTATATCCTGAACGCTTACGCATGAACCAGTCATATATATATCCGTCAATGCCGGAGATCTTGTAAAGACAGCTTTACCGTTGTTGAGGTATAAGCGCGGCTGGCGATAGATCGATTTACCGGTAAATTCATTTCCACCGCTAACCACCAGCAGGTCAAGATCGCCATCTTTATCGGCATCCAGCAATGCTGCATCAACATCTTCATAAGTACTGTCGGTTGCCAGTGCCGGTTGCAGTTGTTCTACAAATTTACCGGTTGCCGTTTGCAGATATACTTGTCCCTTTGACCATTTAGCATTCCCCAGAAATATATCTTCGCGACCATCACCGTTCATATCTCCGGTAACGGCAGCTGGTCCTTCGGCCGAGAGCATGTGCGGCAGCAGTGCCTCGCGATTAAATTCTACAAAACGATTCTCAGTATGTTTATAGGGTATATTAACAGCCGTTGAATCCTTTACCAGAAGATGTTGCGGCCTATGAAAACCGGTATAGCTGAATTTACCTTTTGCGTTTTGCTGCTTGAGTACCAGTTTTTGATCAGCCTGTATATTTACCTGCTTCTCAAATTTACCATCGTTCCACACCACCACGAGCGAATCGATCTGCTTGCTTTTACCAAGGCCAAACGTAAGCTTAGTGTCTACCGAACTTTGGTAGCCACGGGTAGGCATACATTCCTGCATCTGCAATGTACCCCGGGTATATATAAATACTTTCGCTCCTATACCCTGGCTGTTGCCTACATCACCGGCTAACACGACTTGTAAATAATGCGGCAACTCTTCATTCTCCTGCACAGGTTTGTGTATGGTTCTGTTCTCATACACGAATGCTTCATCTTCAATATTATTGATGACCAGGTCCAGATCACCATCGTTATCAAAGTCTGCGTAAGCCGTGCCGTTCGAGTACGAAGGAGCTTCGAGTCCCCAGTTCAGCGCCTGGTTCGCAAAGGTTGAATCGCCATTGTTAATGAAAAGGTAATTGGGAACTTTGATCTTGGGAAGTTTCTCGATATACATCAGCTCTCGCTCCGACATGTCGTATTTCATACGCATCTGAACCGAGTCAATTGTAATGAA
>CAMLLI010000291.1 GCA_946480685.1 uncultured Flammeovirgaceae bacterium
AAGGCACAATGCTGTTACGGGCGTAGCGCTCGCGTCCGCTGGGATACGGAACTTCCATCCACCACTTCTCGCTTAATTTACTTTTGTAGAATGTTATTACCTCCGGATCTACCGGCATAGATACCGAGTACTTGAGAAAATCATTGCTTCTGAAATTCTGCTCGTTCTTACGATGATAATATCCTTCAATAAAATACCAGATCATGGTAGCAATGATGGAAGCCGTTTTCTTGTGAACATCATCGTGCTCCGGATTATACTCGTAAAACCCGAGTGAGCTCAGTTTCTCATTGAGCCCTGCATACCAGCATATCTGGCAAGCTTCCTCACCTGTTAAGCCGAAAGGTTGAGCATTGGCATTGCCGGGTGCATCCGAAGAACGAATCGCGGTAACATCAAACGACAACATATCGGCATTGCGAATGGTAGGTTCCATCTCCTGCATGTTCGTACGCATCTGTCCGATGCGGAATGCTTCAAAGTATAATTTCTCAAGTATAGATACCGACATCGGATCGATGAGATAACTCTGATACGCAAGATGAGTATAGCTGAAAAGATAATTAGGTTCGTGCAGTAATATGCGATGTATATGTTGATTGCTCGGACCTTGCTCTTTGTCTTCCAGGTCGAGGAACGCATCTACATTCAGCAGACTTACCAGTTTATCAAGTGTTTCGTAACTGCAGTATTGACCATAGTCAAGATCATGCGAGCCGCCAATGAGGATAGGCAGTACGTTGCTTTCCAGCAGCATGCGACAAACCTCGCTGATGCGCGTATAGGTTTCTTCTAGGTCGTGACCCGGCTTTAAATTACCGAGGTCTACAATACGGTAAGCTCCCGTGCCGCGCTTGAGTGTATATAATTTTCTGCGCACTACATCGGGCGCAGAGGCTGTGCCCTGGTTTAGCTGTGAACCTCGCTCTTCCCCGACACCTATAAGAGCAATGTGCGCGCCCTTATAGTCGGGCATTTTATCGCCATATATAGTTATGTTCTTGAAAAAGCTTGAGGCTGAAGTGATGTCAGCATACAGCGATTCGCTTACCGGAGAGAAGAAGATAGTAAGATCCATAGCAGGTCTAAAAAACTTCGTGAAGATAAATATTCATTGGTAAGTGCAAAGCCTGTGGGGTGATCATGATGCCGGTAAATGACACGGAGTATATCCTAATGCACTGTTTGTTATACGCTTAGACCGTGTTTGATGGTATAAATTAAGCGAATCAATATCGTTTACTGTCACTTCAACCCTCAAAAGCAGCCTTCTGTCTTTCAGAAAGGTGTTTCCTGCTGCATGAATTGCTTGAAATAGTTTTTTACAGTATATATTTGTTTGACTGTGAGAGCATTAATGCCTACCCTTAAACTCCCGCTTAAATACAGCCTGGATTTAAAAATCATAGGTGTAGCGATACTATACTATCTCTTTGCCCGTCTCGGATATTTTCTGGCTTTCGAAAATACCACAGCGTTGCCAGCATGGCCACCTTCCGGGATTGCCTTTGCACTTGTTATACTCATGGGCCGATCGGTGTGGCCCGGTATAACTATAGGTGCACTCATTGCCAACATCATGGCCTATTGGAATAACCCGGACCTCGGACCTCAAACTATTATTACAGTGAGCAGTGCTATTGCTATTGGCAATACCATTGAAGCGGTGGCAGGGAATTATATGGTTAAACTTTGGATAAAAGATTCGTATCCATTTCGGCATGCACGAAATACATTTCGCTTTTTGTTTGTAACACTCATCATGTGCCTGGCAGGAGCCAGCATTGGTGCCGGTAGTCTGTATTTCAATAACGTTATTGTGGCCGAAAGCATCACGCGTATATTCTTTTCATGGTGGGTTGGTAATGTGGTGGGTATACTGCTCTTTACACCTTTCATTCTCTCAGTAGCGCGGAAGATTAAAGTAACATTGTCGCCGGCGCGGGTTATAGAGGTCGGGATTTACTTTCTGGGGATCGTTACTATATATCTGCTGTTGCAGGTAGATTATCTTACCATCACCATGCAACGTGCGCTGCCTTTGCTTGCGCTCCCGTTTTTGTTGTGGCTCGCCTTTCGGTTTGAACTGATTGTTGCTATAGCCGGTGTGCTCATCGTATCGCTGATCTCGATATACTTTACCGTGCATGGTATAGGACCCTTTATACTTACCGGCACCGATAACTCCATGCTGTTGCTGCAGATCTTTATAGGGGTTATCAGTATATCTACTATTATTCTTTCAGCAACGGTAAAAGAACGTCTGGATGCACAGCACCAGTTGCTCGAGTTTAATGAGAATCTGGAGCAGATGGTGCAGGAGCGTACAAAGGCCCTGAATGATGAAATCGCCACGCGCAAAGTTGCTGAAGAAAAATTGCAGCGCACCAACCATGAGTTAAGCAAACGCAATACCGAGTTAGATAACTTTGTATATAGTGTTTCGCACGATCTGCGTGCTCCGATAGCGTCTGTATTAGGGCTTATTAATCTCGCGCGCATTGACAAGGATGTAGCGATGAAAGACATGTACCTCGATATGATCAACAAGAGTGCTTTGCAACAGGATCATTTCATTAAAGAGATACTCGATCAATCACGTAACTCACGCCTGGAAGTAAAACGTGAACCTATACAATTTGAACCGCTGATCGAAGAGACGTTCAATCAATTGAAGTTTGCTACGAGTACCGGTAAATCTGTTGAACGCGTTATCAATATTCAACAGGATGCGCCTTTCTTTTGCGATCGCTGGAGATTAAAAGTTATTCTGAATAACATTATATCCAACGCTATTCGTTATCGAAATGGGAGAGACCCGGTTATAAAAGTATATGTAACGATCAGTCAGAATCTGGCTAAACTGGAGATTGAGGACAACGGTAAAGGAATCGAGAAAGAGCATCTTCCGAATATCTATAAAATGTTTTACCGTGCCACTGATGATGGTGCCGGTTCAGGACTCGGACTATATATTGTGAAGGAAGCGGTTGATAAACTAAACGGTAATATCAACATAGAATCAGAAGTAGGCCGCGGCACTACTGTGCAGCTTGAAATACCGGAGATAATCTTATCCTGATAAGTTATCGGGACTAGCCAGCAGTACTATATCTACCCGACAGCCACTTCAATAAACGATTCCTCTGCAAAGTAGGTGGCAGCAATGCCGATCAATTCTTCGCTTTGAATACCGTCAATGGTGTTGATCAGTTTCTGATAGTAGTTCTGGGGTAAATTAAACAGAAATATATTCTTGATTTTGTCAGCGTGCGCAAATGGTGTGGTGATCTCTGCCTGCAGGCTTCCGATGAAATGGTTGCGGGCAATTTCAAGCTCTTCGGCATCGATCAGTTCAGTGCGCAGGCGCTTAAGCTCTTTGCGGATTTCCTCGAAAGTAAGGTCCAGGTTTTCGTTGTTAACATCAGCGCCTATAACCGTATAGTTGTCATGCTGTAAAGTATGCAGCGATGAATATATACCATACGACAATCCCTTGTCTTCGCGAATGTTCTTCATCAGGCGTGAACCGAAGTATCCGCCCAGTATATGATTGAGGAATAATACGGAAGCATAGTCAGCATGCGAACGCGCTATAGCCTTGCGGCCCATGCGAATGGAAGATTGTACACTTCCTTTTTTGCTGATGCGCTCGTGCAATGTATTAACAGCATCGGCTGCGATCTGTTTTTCAGAGACAACTCTGTAAGGCAGCGAACTGAATGTTTCCAGTATACTTTGTTTGCTCGCATCATCAACTTTCCCGGAAACGATCAGTGTAAAGTCTTTGCCGAGCGAAGTATAGTGCTCCTTCAGTTGTTCGGTTGTTAATGCCGTAACATCTTCTGCTTCGAGTTCTTTTCCGTAAGGATGATTCTCGCCAAAAAGTTTTTTACGGAAAAGTTTGGATGCCTGAAAGCTCGTTTTCTCGTTATTCACTTTCAGGTTCTGAAGGTATATATTCTTTGATTGCGCCAATTCTTTTTCAGGGAAAGCGGAATCTTCCAGCAGCTCACGAACTAAAGCCAGTGTTGATCGCAGGTTTTTACTGAGTGTATAAAGCGAAATCGATACAGCATCAAGTCCCGGACTGATTTCGAAATGCGCACCATACTGATCGAAGATCTGCGCGATCTCGAAACTGTTTTTCTTCGAAGTCCCTTTCGAAAGAAGCTGTGAAGAAAAATAAGATGCACCCCATACGCTCTCAAACCAGCGTCCTGCCTTCAGTATTATTTCAACCCGTATAACAGATTGCGTACCACCGGAAACAAAAAAAACTTTCGCGCCATTCGGCAACGTAAGTTCTTCTGGTTTGATCAATTCGAAATTGGTACTCCTGGTAAAGGAGGGAGCTATGCTGCGGTTGATCATGCGCGATTAATCAGTAACGGATTCAGTTTTTTCCGCTTGTGTTTCGCTGATGTTCAGCAACAGTGTAAAACGGATTGTTTCTGCCAGCGGGTGTTCACGTTTATTGGTAGGCACCAGGTAAGCTACATCAAAACCGAAACGGTCTTTACGGAAGCCCAACCCGATGGTCATATACTTGCGATTTCCTTTTGTCTTTGCTTCATTGAAATAACCGAGGCGTGCAGCAAACAAATCATTATACCAGTATTCAACACCTACAGATGTCATGATCTCTTTGATCTCTTCGCTGAATCCGTCCGGAGCATCCGAGAATGATCCAAAGATACCACTCAACAGAGATTTATCTTTATCATCTTTACCGGCAACAATATTTCCATCCTGATCGCGTACAGGAGGTGTCGGTACCAATAGTTTATTGAAGTCTACTGTGAAAGTAATTTTGTTGTACGGATCGAGTTCAGTGGTATAGGCTGTACCCAGGCGAAGGTTGGTAGGAATAAAGTCCTTGTTCTCGCTGTCAGTATAGGTAACTTTTGCTCCTATATTTGATATCGCTGCACCAATTGAAAGTGTAGAGTTTTTAGCACCTTGAATGGGTTTTGTATAGTAGACACCTAAATCTACAGCAACGCTGTTGGCAGGTTTAGCATCCAGTTGGGCAAAGGCACCTGTGAGGTTGGAATGTATATACCGAAGTGAACCTCCGATACTAAAGTTTTCGGTAAGCATCCGTGAATAGGTAACATCGAAGGCAAATTCACGCGGGTTGAATTCTCCAATAATCTGGCTTGGATCCGGACCGGTATTGAACGTGATATCACCTAAATCAAAATACTTGATCGATGCCGCGATAGCTTGCTCGCGATTGATTTTATAGTAGCCTGAAAAATATCCAACCCACATATCGTTTACAATCTTGCCGAGCCACGGGGTATAGGAAAGTGTTCCTCCATATTTTTTATCAATGAAGGCAAGCTTGCCGGCATTCCAGTAAGCCGAGTTTGCATCCGGTGAGGTAGCTACACCGGCATCACCAAGGGCCGCATGACGTGCATCAGGGGATATAGCAAGAAACGGAACAGCCGTAGTTATGGCGTTGTCCTGTCCTAGTAGCTGGTCAGGGTTTGATACCTGTGCAAATCCAAACTGACATGAGAAGGCCATAAGTACAATGGCAGGTGTTACTCTGAAATTCATTAATGTATTTTTCAAGCGCTGTAAAGATAATTAATTAACAACAATAAGCTTGGTAAGCCGTTCATTTTTGGAGTTGTTGGTTAAGGAACGAACCGCCACGCGTGCTAAGTATAAACCGGGCACAAGTTTTTTGTAGAGGTCATCATTCCCTTCCATTTTCGCCAATTCCACAAGATATGGACTTTCTTCTATAGTATATGAATAGGTAGCCAATAACTGTCCTGTTAAAGTATAAACTGCCAGTTCTGCTTCCAGATCATCGCCTGCGCGGTTATGGGTAAAATATAGCGTGGTTTCGGTTTGGAACGGGTTCGGATAGTTCGCAAATTTTTCAATGACAAGGTTTTCACCATCGGTTACGGTAAATTCAATACGTGCTTCAGCCGGATTGTTATAGGTGTCCCATACTTTTAACGTAATAGTATGTTTACCCGCAGCCAGGTTACGAAGAGGAAAGTTTAACCATCCTTTTGTGAAATCATCTTCATCGGCTATATAATAATCGCTTACTACATATACTTCGTCATCATCCAGTATAGCAATCAGGGTACTGCCAATAC
>CAMLLI010000292.1 GCA_946480685.1 uncultured Flammeovirgaceae bacterium
GCGCGTGTAAAGCACGTAGCAACCGGAAGAGAAGCGCAGCCGAAGTCGTTGCTAACCGAAGCCGGTAAAAGCTATCTTCTTTTCGATCTTGCGTCCTTCACCCCGGGCCCATGTCAATTACTCGTGAGTGCTGTCGTTACCGATGAGTTTTATTATACCAGTATGACACAGGATATACCGGTGTTTGGAGTTATCAGTCTCTCGCTGGATGCTGCCCTGCAGCCCAACTATCGCATTGTTGAAGCAGACGGTTCCATTACACCACAACGACCTGGCTACCGGCTGCATTTTACCAACCGGCAAACATTGTGGCGATATCGCATGGTGTTGCAACCGAACAGTCCGCTATACCTGGAGATGGCAGCGCTTGCGCCACCTGACCGTACGGATTTTATCAACCGGCTCAACGTGATCAGCAACGATGCCACGATACTATTCAACAGCAACCCGGTAAGCGATACAGTATTTGAGTTTATATCTGCTAGTCCGGTATACCTGCAGGAGAAGTACTTCTCGACCACTGCCGGACCAAACACAGCACTGCGACTTACCCTGAAACGTTACCTGGGCGATCCGAGAGAATCGGAAGTACGAAGCAGCTTACCTTATCCCGCAACGGACAGGGTAGACGCATCTTCAAGCCCCACTATATATTCTGATATCTTACTAACACTATAAATTAAAAAAATGGCCAATTATCGTTCACCCGGTGTTTATGTAGAGGAGATATCTCTTCTGCCACCATCCATCGCTGAAGTTGAATCAGCCGTACCCGCGTTTATCGGGTATACCGAAAAAGCAACCCTGCTCGTTGCCGATGATCTGATTAATGTACCGACTCCCATCACCAGCCTTGCCGATTTTATACAATACTATGGCGGGCCTCCTGTTGAGAATGCTGCCAACATAACGATTGGCGTAGATGAGCTGAAAACAGGAACGGTAACTACAGGCTTTAAAACAACGATAGCAATCAATGCAGCGAATGCCAGTAAAAATATACTGTATCATGCGATGAAACATTTCTTCAGTAACGGTGGCGGACGTTGTTATATAGTTTCAGTTGCAAAATTTGCCACACCTGCCAAAGCTGATCTTGAACGCGGCATTGACCTGATTGCCAACGAAGACACACCGACCATGCTGGTAGTACCCGAAGCGATCTATCTCGATCAGGCTGGTTTTGATAGTATAAATCAGAAGATGATAAACCAGGCAGCTTCCTTGAAAGATCGCTTTGCCATTATAGACACGCTCACTACGACCGTGCCCAAAGTTGCTAACTCCGTTAACACGGATGTAACAACAGCGATCGGAAATATACCTGCAGATGGTGCCATCAGAAGATATGGAGCTGTATATTACCCGCACCTTGAAACTTCCTATAGCTATAGCTTTGACTTCGATGCACTGACGCTGACAACGCATACGGTAAATGGTGCGGCCCCCGGAGCCGGCGAAGACAAAACGGGACAAGCCATGTCTGCGTTGAAGAATACCGCTTCGGCACTCTACAACGCTATCTCTACTGAGTATGGAAAGTATCACATTGTACTGCCGCCATCTGCTGCTATCGCTGGTGTATACTCCCGTGTAGACCGCGAGCGCGGTGTATGGAAAGCACCTGCTAATGTGGGCCTGATGGACGTTGTAAAACCACGTGTGTCTGTCTCACGTTCGGAGCATGATCTTCTCAACGTAAATTCCGATACTGGTAAATCTGTAAATGCTATACTCAATAGTCCGGGATACGGTACGGTTGTCATGGGCGCCCGAACGCTCGATGGTAACGACAACGAATGGCGCTATGTCAATGTAAGACGCTTCTTCAGCGTGGTGGAAGAGTCCATTAAAAAATCTACCAACTGGGCCATCTTCGAACCCAACACAGCGCCAACGTGGGTGAAGGTAAAAGCGATGATCGAAAATTACCTGTACCTCAAATGGAGAGATGGTGCATTGGCAGGAGCAACACCTGAGCAGGCATTCTTTGTGAATATAGGTATAGGTTCAACGATGACATCGGTAGATATACTCGAAGGCCGTATGATCGTTGAGATTGGCATGGCCGTAGCAAGACCTGCTGAATTCATCATCCTGAAGTTCGAGCAAATGATGCAGACTTCCTGATCTATAGTTTAAATCAGTTTTTAAAATTCAAACACAAAATATAGTATATGGCTTATCCACTAACCTCTTTTCACTTCACTGTATCGTGGGGTGGAGATAATATAGGTTTTTCAGAAGTAAGCGGACTTTCTGTAGAGAATCAACCGATCGAGTATCGCGATGGACTAATGTCTGCGAAGACACTTCCGTTAAAGAGACCAGGCTTGCGCAAGGCCGGTAACATCTCGCTAAAACGTGGCATTGTAGCAGCCAACAACGAGCTGTATAGCTGGTTCAATAATTTTGGCGAACCGAATGTTACAAGACGCACACTCGTGATCACATTGCTGAATGATGAAGGTAATCCCGTTTTCGTCTGGACTATATCAGAAGCGTGGCCTGTAAAATGCGAAGGCCCCGGACTGAAAGCCAGCGGTAATGAAATTGCCATTGAGACACTTGAGCTGGCACACGAAGGTATTACTGTAACACCTGTATAATTTATGCCAGCGTATTATCCTCCTGCCAGCTTTCACTTCAAGGTAGAGTTTCTCGGAGTTAGTGGTATGTCCGGTGACACAGAGCAACGCTTCCAGGAAGTAAGTGGCTTATCTGTTGAAGTAGAAACCGAAGAGCTGCGGGAAGGAGGAGAGAACCGTTTTGTCTATAAACTTCCCAAGCGTGCGAAGTATCCAAACCTGGTGCTCAAGCGCGGGCTGCTTACGAACACCGCTATAATCGACTGGTTCAAGTCTGCCATGAATACATACTTTACGGTACCTATATATGGCTTTAAACCAGCTGATATACTCATCACACTCATGGATGAGACAGCAAACGGTGTTGCCGCCTGGAAAGTATATCAGGCCTATCCGCTGAAATGGTCATCTTCCGATTTCCGCGCCAGCGACAACTCAGTTGTAATTGAGACAATAGAACTTGCCTATCAGTATTTCGAACGAACACTATAAATCATGGCTGTACAAATCAACGAAGTGGTTATACGCGCAGTCGTAGATCCGGCTCCGCCCGCAGGCAGCAGTCCGCAGGCTACACAGTGCGCATCCGAAAGCAGTGGCAGCAGTGCTGAATCGGAACTGGCTGAAAAGATACTCGAGATCATACGCGAAAAACTGGAACGCTGATGGACGCACAAAGCCTGGCAAAATTACCCTTCAATCTGAAGATCATTCCAACAACGTTGGAAGGTATACCCTTCGGACTTCCGTTCATTGCTATGTTCAATCCGGAAAACTTTGCAGTGCATGAAGATCTGCACTGGAGCAGTGCGTGTGCACCGGGTAAAGAAGGTACAGAACCGAAGTATGTAAAAACAGCACCCCGTACATTCACCATCGAATTTACGCTGGATGGCACCGGAGTAAATACCAATGGAGTAAAGATACCGGTACCTGTACAGATCGCGTTGTTCCGCGGTGTAACCACGAATGTAAAAGGAAATATACACCGGCCGCATTACCTCATGGTGCAATACGGAACGTTCATCAACATCTGTATCATGAACTCATCGAACGTTACCTATACCATGTTCGATATGTTCGGATTTCCGATCCGTGCCAAGGTAAGCGCAACGTTTACCGAACGTTCTCCGCAAGGGTTAAGCGATGTACTGGGAATGCTATCATCACCGGATCTTACGCATCGCAAGATTGTAAAAGAAGGCGATCTGCTGCCCTTGCTTACACGCGAAGTATATAATAACCAGCATTACTATATACAGGTAGCACGGGTTAATCGTCTCAAGAACTTCCGCAAGCTGCAGGCTGGGACAGAGTTGTTCTTTCCGCCTCTTTCGAAAAAGTAGATTCATAAGTATACAGGTATATAGAGCATAGCATGGACAGTATAATTCCAGGAGCGGGTACATCAACGGATGTTGTCAGCCAGAAGGTATTGATCAACGGCACGGAGCTTAACCATGAGATCATGCTGATGCAGATCGTGGTGTCCAAATCTTTCAACAAGATTGCATCTGCCAGACTTACCTTTTCGGATGGCTCTGCATCGGATCGTGATTTTCCGCTCAGCAATGATGATCTGTTCAAACCGGGCAACGAGATCGAAGTGCAGCTTGGGTATCACAGCGAAGTAGAGACCGTGTTCAAGGGAATTATCGTCAAGCATGCAGTAAAAGTAGGCAGGCAGTCTAATTCGATGCTGATGCTCGAAGCCAAAGACAAAGCAATCAAACTGACCAGCACGCGAAAAAGTATATATCATCTCCAGAAGAAAGACAGTGAAGTAATTACGGATCTGGCAGGTGATCTGAATACCGATGGTGTGGAAGAAACATCGTTCACACATAAGCAACTGGTACAGTACAACGCAACGGATTGGGACTTTATCGTGACCCGTGCCGAAGCGAATGGCATGCTCGTTTATACGGACGATGGCAACCTGGTTGTAACAAAACCCGATGCCACAACGGAGGCGGTACTGGTCGCAACCTACGGACAGAATATACTCGAGTTCGAAGCCGAGATGGATGCGCGAAGAATCAAGCAATCCATCACCAGTCACGCGTGGGACTATACCAAACAGGAACCCGAAGCTTCCGAAGATGGTACATCTGATTTTGATGAGACAGGCAATCTCTCTTCAGACGATTTAGCGGATGTACTCGCAGCAGAAATTAAACTCGTTCACTCCGGAAGATTGACACAACCACAATTACAGGATTGGTCAGATGCCTATGCACTTCGTAATCGCCTCTCGAAAGCTGTGGGCCGCGTACGCGTGGAAGGCAATGCTGAAGTAAAGCCCGGTACTGTTATAACACTCGAAGGTGTAGGCGATCGTTTCAACGGCGATGTATATGTAACCGGAGTACTGCATCACTATGCAGACATCTGGCAAACCGATATACAATTCGGCTGGCGCGATGAATGGTTTTATACCAAAGACGATGTTATGGACAAACCTGCAGGCGGACTCGTGCCCGGAGTAAACGGATTGCAGATCGGTATAGTAAAAGATATCGATGACCAGGAAGATGGCGGACAATATCGCGTAAAAGTACATATACCTTTAATGACCACTGGCAACGATGGTATATGGGCACGCGTAGCGACACTGGATGCAGGAGCTGATCGAGGTATATATTTCCGTCCGGAAGTAAACGATGAAGTAGTGATCGGCTTTCTCAATGATGATCCGCGCGAAGCCATCATACTCGGCTGTCTCCACAGTAAAGATGCACGCAAGTCACCATTGCCGGAGCAACAAGGTTCTACGCAACATGGTATTGTTACAAAGGAAGGTATCAAGCTGATCTTCGATGACACCAACAAGCGGCTAACGCTACGGGTACCCGCCGGGGCGGGAGAGAAGTCACTCGTGATCAACAATGCATCCGGTGCCTTTGAAATGAAAGATGAAAATCAGAACACTATAAAAATGGATTCGCAGGGTATTACCATACAGGCCGGCAGCGGCAACGTGGTAATTCGCGGAACCATGGTACGAATAAATTAAACCGGTATATATGCCAGCAGCAGCCCGCGTTACCGACAATCATGTTTGTCCGATGGCAAACCCCAATGGGAATCCGCATACCGGAGGCCCCATCATGCCACCCGGTATACCTACCGTATTGATCGGAGGACAACCCGCAGCCACGGTCGGCAGCATGTGTGTATGTGCCGGACCTCCCGATAGTATACTGAAGGGATCAGCAACGGTGCAAATAAACGGAAGGCCGGCTGCACGCCAGGGAGACTCCACTGCGCATGGCGGTACCGTTGCAGCCGGGTTGCCCACGGTACAGATCGGAGGATAACTTTTGAAAAACGAAAACTCGACCATGAAAGCAATTGATAAATCATTTTTAGGAATCGGCTGGAGTTTCCCGCCAACATTTCGCAGAGAATGGTATGGCGTTGAAATGCTTCACGAGGAAGAAGATGTGCGCAGCAGCATTCATATCATTATCTCAACCATTACCGGTGAACGCATCATGCAACCCACATTCGGCTGCAACCTGCAGCCTAAAC
>CAMLLI010000293.1 GCA_946480685.1 uncultured Flammeovirgaceae bacterium
ACGGATCCTGCTATATTGGTTCTGCCAGGTAAAGACTCCTGTAATTTAACAATTTTATGGGGTACATACCTTAAAGATAATGGCGCAGGACCAGGAGCATTTGGTGGCACTAATCCGCTGGCATCAATTATATCTTTCGCCATTAGTACTGCAATAGAGCAACTGGCAGAGCCCTCGGGGTTAAGTCGCTATTTCTATATACGATCTGATTGCAATCAACCATTTACCTTTGGCAACGGGAATAAATCATTAAGACAACTAATTGACGAGTACGAAATCGACCTCGAAAAAAAGAAAGTCATTTTTACATCAAAAGGATATCGCACGTACAACAAAGGTATACTTGGATTATACTTTGATTCTCGTGCCGGTAGTTTGACATTAGTGAAATTTGGTGTCAATTGATAACCTCCGGATACTGCCACTCCTCTGTCACCTTTCAATGACAGAGGTTATAGCAGCGTTTAGGTTAAGAATACTACGATCTATTGCAATACGAAACCCGCTGTCTTCACATCGCGCGAGTTGCCGCCTACATATACTTCAAATTTACCGGGCTCCACTCCAAACGACATATCCTTCCGGAAGAATGATAAATCATGTTGTGTTAATGTAAAGGTGATATCCTTTGATTCGCCCGGCTGTAACAATACCTTCCGGAAGTTCTTAAGTTCTTTTACAGGACGTGTTACACTTCCTACCAAATCACGGATATATAGCTGGACAACTTCTTCACCTGCAAACTTACCGGTGTTGGTTACCTTACATGTAACGGTTAGTTCGTCTTGCTGAGAGATCTGTTGCTTACTCAACAGCACATCGCCATACGAAAATGTAGTATAGCTAAGTCCGTAGCCGAACGGATATAGCGGGTCGTTCAATTCGTCCAGGTACTTGGAAGTATACTTGTTATTAACATCCATCGGACGACCGGTGTTTTTCATGCTATAGTATATTGGTATCTGCCCCACGGCACGCGGAAACGTAACGGTAAGTTTACCGGACGGGTTATAATCCCCAAACAATACATCAGCCATGGCATACCCTGCCTGTGTTCCTAAGAACCAGGTCTCAACGATAGCCGGTATATTTTTATCGATCCAATTTATCGTAAGAGGGCGTCCGTTGGATAACACAACAATTATTGGCTTACCAGTCTTCTGTATCGCCTCCACCAATTGCTGTTGCACACCCGGTAAACTTAGTGAAGCACGGCTTGCAGCTTCGCCCGTCATCAGTGCAGCTTCACCAATGGACAGCACCACCACATCAGCTTGTTTGGCCACCTGAACAGCCTGCGCTATATATTGCGTAGTATCGTCATTAATGTTACAGCCTTTGGCGTATAGTACCTGCGTTGCAGGACTAACTGCAGCCTTTATACCTTCGAGCAAGGTTACTGCTTTTGTCCAATCTCCGGCAGCAGACCATGATCCGATCATTTCCTTTCGGGCGTTCGCCAACGGTCCTATTACGGCAATGCGTTTTGTATCTTTAGAAAGCGGCAATATATTCTGCTCGTTCTTTAACAACACGATTGATTTGCGTGCACCATCACGCGCTGCATCCAGAAATTCTTTCTTCATCACCGTAGCTTTCTCACGCTCAGCGTTGCTATAGCGGTATGGATCTTCAAATAATCCCAATTCAAATTTCTTCCTCAGGATTCTTCTAACTGCATCATCAATGAGATTCTCTTTCAGCTTGCCGTCTTTCACAAGTTTCTGCAGTGCATCGTTGTAAAAACCGGCTTGCATATCCATATCAACACCCGCCTCCAATGCAAGGGCAGCAGCTGACGCTGTATCTTCCGCTATACCATGTGGTATCATTTCCATAATGGAAGTATAGTCTGTAACAACGAAGCCTGTGAAGTTCCATTCTTTTCTAAGAATGTCAGTCATCAGGTACTTATTACCCGTTGCGGGTATACCATCGAGTTCATTAAACGAAGTCATTACCGTTGCAGCGCCTGCATCAACAGCAGCTTTGTAAGGTGGCAGGTATACTTCGCGCAATACGCGATCCGACATATCCGTAGTATGATAATCTCTTCCCGCTTGTGAAGCGCCATAGGCAGCAAAGTGTTTTACGCAGGCAAGTACAGCGTTTAACTCACCTATACCTTTTCCCTGAAATCCCTTTACACGTGCTTCAGCTATACGCGAACCGAGGTATGTATCTTCACCGGCACCTTCAGCCATACGTCCCCAGCGCGGATCACGTGCTATATCACACATGGGTGCGAATGTCCAATGTAATCCTTCAGCGGATGCTTCTTCTGCTGCAATACGCGCAGACTGCTCCATGATACTCAGATCCCAGCTTGAAGATTCCCCCAGTGGTATAGGAAATATTGTGCGATGTCCATGCACCACATCGTATCCGAAAAGCAATGGTATATGTAGCCTGGTCTCCTTCACAGCAATCTCCTGCAGCTTGCGTGTATAGTCTGCACCGAAAGCATTGAAGATCGCTCCCACTTTTCCTGCCTTGATATCATCTTTATACCCCTCGCGCATGGTCGGGCCGGTTACATCGTAATCGCTCGTGAACAAAGTAAGTTGTCCTATTTTCTCTTCCAGCGTCATGATCCCCAGCAGCGAATCGACACGGGCATCGTATCGGTCTGTGCCAGACGATGTGTTACTCCCCTTCTTGCAACCCGTAAAAATCAGTGTAACCACCAGCGTTAGTATATATATTCGTTTCATAACATTATAATATTCCTTCATTTCAAAATTCATTCGTAACACCTCAGCAAGTCTCTCAAAGAGAGACTATGCTAAAGTGGAGCTCCTCCTCAGGAGTATACTTGTATCAAATGATTTTTATTTCATTTGCATTTCACATTTCTACTATATCTCAATTACTTGTAAATCCAAGCTTCGTACGCGCGGCCTGCACTTCCAGTGCAGACTCAAACAAACTCCACAGTAATCCGCTTCGGTAATTTTCAATCATGATGATGATTGGCCCCTGGTCGATTGCCAGGTATGAATCAGCTGTCCAACCCTCCGTGAGATTGAACGCATCGTAAAATCCATATTCTCCCCACAGTCTGTCGCCTACCGTATAGTAGAAGAACCTCAATGCCTTCATTGACTCTTCCGGTGTATAAGGAAAAGAAGAAAGAGCCGCAGTTGGAGTAATTACGCCTTTGTCGTTAGCAGGTGAATGAGCGTCATAGCCGGTTGAATTATCGCTCGATGTCAGTCCCCAGCAAGCATCGCTATAACCTATATATTTCCTCGGATTTGCAATACAATACGCCCGGTTGATCAACGTAGCATTAACATTCTGCTGCCAGTAATTTGCAAACTCTTCTGAAAAATGCGGATTCATTCCTGTATACGAGTAGTGCACCCAGAATAGCGGACTTGGCGTTCCCAATGGTAAAGTATATCCATAGTGCGTGCCGCCTGTTTTTATAGCACCATTGCGTCCATAACCGTTGGTATATACACTCTTCGGTATGCTGTGCGTTGGAGAAGCGGCCGCGAGAAAATATGTGATCTGCTCTTCAAAGTAACCATACATCGGAAAGTTCATGTCCCAGTTATAGTTGGGCGACCAGTGCCAGTATAAGACTTCTTCATTGTTCTTTCGATACCAGTCCCACTCTACATCTTTCCATAACGTATTGATACGGTTGATCAGGTTGTTACCCGATGTATCGGCTGCCTGTAAATATTGACGGCACGTAATCAAACCTTGTACAAGGAACGATGTCTCTACCAGATCACCACCATCATCTTTCGTGCTGAAAGGTATAGCCGTACCGTTGCTTCCGTTGATCCAGTGTGACCATGCACCATGAAAACGATCTGCATTTTCCAGGAATGTGACAATCCTGTTCATGCGTTGTATACCTTCTTGGCGGGTGATGAAGCCTCGTTCTATTCCCACAATGATAGCCATGATTCCAAAACCGGATCCTCCACTCGTGACAACATTACCGGAGGTATTCCGCTCGCGTGCCATTCCGCTTGAAGGCTCCGCTAAATCCCAGAAGTAACGAAACGTCTGTTTCTGTACGCGTGTAAGGAGCTCGTCATCCGTAAGCATTGGAAAATCCGGAGTCTCATCTATAGCCGTATAAAATGTAAGACTTCGTTCGCTCAGTGTACTTCCATTTACGCCAGCTATACCTGTAGAAACCGTAAGTATATATTTGGTGAGATCTCTGAGTTTGTTACTAATTGAGATGACAACCTTTCTATTTTCCTTCAACGTAACAGCGGCTGGTATAATGTTACCGGCAGCATCAGCAATTTTAAAATTCTGAGTATTTACTGTGGATGGATTCAGTGCTTCTGAAAAAGTGATTTCAGCTAGAACATTGTCGCAGGGTATATCTGCAATTGAATTTGCAAGTGTAACATCCTTCGTTGCAATTGTCCACGATTCGATAGTAAGCGGATCCGGAAAATCTATACCCTTATCATCACTATCGCTGCAAGCTATCAACATGAGCATGCATCCGATCAGACTAATTGCGTTTTTTAGCATTCTGAGTTTCATGATAACCAAAGAGGCTTCCGGACAAGCCGGAAACCTCTAACCAAACTAACCTCTAAACCTAAGTATCTATTAATAACCGTTGTTCTGTTGGATCGCTCCGTTCGTAACGTCAATCATTACTTGTGGAACCGGGAACACTTCATTCTTGCCGCTTACAAATCCTTGCGGCCCCAGTACAGTGGCAGCCTGACCAGTACGCACGAGATCATAGAAGCGATCACCTTCCATTGCGAGTTCGAGTCTGCGTTCGTTCCATATATCCTGTAATGTAGGAACATCAATCGGATCGAGTTCAACACGTTCTCTCACCAGGTTCAATGATGTAGCAGCGCCCCCTATATCTCCTTTGCGAACTTTTGCTTCCGCATCGATCAGTAATATTTCAGCATAGCGTAATACACGGATGTTTTGCTCAGAACCTTCGTTCACACCGTTGATTTGTCTGTTGCGTGGTACATAAGACTTACCATTGTAGCGCGGTATATTTACACCTTCCAGTTCACCTGCATTAACACCTTCAATCAGATCTCCGTCTTGTGTAACATCACCTTTAAACAGAATAGTAACTTTCTTACGAACATCATCTCCGGCTGCATCGAATGCCGCAGCCAGATCATCCGAAGGTATATTGAAACCCCATCCGAATCCATTCGTACCGCGTACACCTTGTACTTGTGAGTGTTGGCTGTTGCTGATATCAGCATTACCGGCTATTGCAGAAGCCTGAATTTCGAACAAAGATTCTTTACCGTTTTCATATGGAATACGGAACACATTGTAGAAGTTGTCTTCCAGGCCATAACGATTTGAGCTGATGATAGCAGAAGTTTGTTCAAGTACTTTATCCCATTCTTCTCTGTACAGATATACTTTTGCAAGTATACCACGAGCGGCACCTTTTGTTGCACGACCTACATTGGCAGCGTCATAGCTTTCAGGCAACACATCAATGGCTTCGGTCAGATCCTGAATGATCTGCGCATATACTTCATCTTTCGGAGTGCGCACCGTAGACGCTTCGAGCACGTTATCAACTGATGTTGGCATTGGTACATCACCGAACGCACGCACTAAGTCAAAGTAAAAAAGAGCACGGGTAAATTTAGCTTCAGCCAGCAGGCGTGCTTTGAGTGTCTCGTTCATTTCGATTTCCGGAACATTACTCAACACCTGGTTGCTCAGATTTATACCTTCGTAACGACCGTTCCAGTAATCGGTAACGGTACCTTGTGTTGAAGTGAATGTAAACCTATCGAAGTCATTGATAAAGGAAGCGTCACCTTGTGCACTACCTTTGATTGAATTATCAGAAGTGATCTCCTGCATAATTACATAGGCAAACGCCACCATCGGCCAGGTACGCATGCGCGCATAAATAGCGTTCACGGCAGACACTGCATCTTCTTCTGTCTGAAAGAATTCGTCACTTGGTTTTACCGCTTCAGCATCTACATCCAGATAATCGCTGCACCCAAATGGCGTCAGCAGTATCAGTATTGCTACTAAAAATATTATATGCTTTTTCATGTTTGTACTCGTTACTATAAAGTGATATTAACACCCAGGTTGTAAGTAGCAGCCATTGGATATACATTGTT
>CAMLLI010000294.1 GCA_946480685.1 uncultured Flammeovirgaceae bacterium
ATCAGGGCGTGTAGATGCTTCGGTGCGCGATGCTGCGCGTAAAGCAGTCTGATCAGGTATCCGTTTTTTCATAGGCATTTGGGTTTATTTCCTGAGAGTTAATTTTTCTTATGTCGACTTATTAAGCTGTGATCGATCTGCCGCGATCACCTGACGAACCAACTTTAACACCGTGTGTGATATGATCCCGGTAAGGTTCATTCCACGCCCTGCACCTTATTTTTCCTTTTCTCAGCGTTTCAGTAATTCGCCTTCTATATAAATATGTAGGTTTTTAACGTCAAATGTTCATACATATACGCAATATAGAAGTAATTTTTAATTATCAGTCTATTCAAACGTTTGATTTAATCACAAAAAAATAGATTTTACGGCAGAAAACGGCATTGTTTGAATTATTAAAATGTTAATAAGTATGAACATACTTAATTTATATGAACATTTGACTAACTTACACCGTCTTGATTTCAGGACGATGACCAGAAAGGGTTTAACCATTTTTAGAATGATGAACAGACTACTCTTCTTATTGCTTTTGTCTTTTACAGGTATCGGTTATGCAGCCGCCAATGACATTTGGAGCATTGGTAAGAATGACAACTCTTCCGCTGATCTGGCGCTGGGCCCCGCGGACTATAAAAAGTTTCTGAGCAAGGACTTCGGTTTTGAAGACCGTTTCTTTTTAATAGGCAGATCAAATGCCGCTACCGACTTTCCATATGTACTACCCGGCCCCGATGATACATGGGGCGGTACCTGGGGAACATCCGGCTGGCGCACGCATGAGATTAATATTCTGTTCGCACTGAAATCATTACCAGCCGGTGGTCAGTGGAAACTGGTGATCGACCTGGTTGACGCGCATCCACGCAAGTCGTTATTGAAAGTGGGTGTCAATGATCAGCAGTATGAAAAGTTTTTACTGAAAGGTATATCTGATGCATCGCTCACCGGTGCTGGTTCGGGCGGAGAAAAGATCCTTGAGATTCCACTACGCGATGGTGTGATGCATACCGGTGGTAACAACATTACCATTACGGTGCTCGAAGGTTCATGGGTGGTGTTTGATCACATACGCCTCGAAGGTCCCAACGGAGCTACACTGGCATTGAATGATGAAGTATTTATCCGCAGTGTAAAACCTGCTTCATATGAATTAAATATAGGAAAGAAAAATGTGCAGCCGTTACTCGTTGATGTAGAGCACCTGAGTGGCAATCCGCGTATCGAAGTACAAATCGATGGTAAAGCTATATATCAAACAACGTTGGATTCTGCGCGCTATCAGTTGGAAGTATCCATGCCGGCAGTTGCCAAAGCAACGAACAGTAAATATAGTATACGGGTAAATGGTAAAGAATTGGAAGCGGGCACCATTCAACGATCGCCCGGTAAACTTCAAACACTCGCAGACTATGTTGATACGCGCATCGGTACAGCGCACTCACGCTGGATGATTGCACCCGGACCGTGGATGCCGTTCAGTATGGTGAAGCTTAGTCCGGATAACCAGAACATGGGCTGGCAGGCAGGTTATCAACCTACATTTGAAACCATTGGTACATTCAGTCACATTCACGAATGGACTATGGCCGGCCTCGGGCTGATGCCCACCAACGGTGCATTGCAGACCAGTGTAGGCGATCAGTTTGATCCCGATTCAGGCTATCGCTCACGCATCGATAAAGCTACTGAAGAAGCACCACTCGGTTATTATAAAGTATATATGACAGACACACGCATCTGGGCGGAAGTGACAGCCACCGAACGTGCCGGATTTCAACGCTATACTTTTCCAAAAGATCAGGATGGACGCGTGATGATCGATCTTCATGTACAGGGAGAATACGACTATAAATTGTTAGACATCGAGATTAAGAAAGTAAACGACTATCGCATCGAAGGCTATAGCCACCAGATCTCACCGCGACCTACGGTGTGGAGCGATGATGCTGACCAGGAATATACTATACATTTTGTAATAGAGTTTGATCAGCCTATAAAGAAGATCGGAGGGTGGCTCAACAGCGAACAAGTCGATATCAGCAAGCTGCAAGGCAAGAACCTGAAAGAAGCAGGAGCGTATGTAGAGTTCGATACGAAGAAGTCAACTATAGTACAGGTTCGTTCGGGTATATCGCTGGTGAGTATAGCGAATGCCGGAGAGAATCTTGATAAAGAAATCTCGAAGCCTTTCGGTTGGAGTTATGATGCTGTAGTGGCTAATCAGAAAAAAGTATGGAACAATTACTTGTCGCGCATCGCGATTACTTCAGACAATCGCCTGGAGAAAGTACGCTTCTATACCAACTTCTTCCGTTCGCTGTGTCGAAATACATGGAGTGATGTAAATGGCGAATGGATGGCAGCAGATGAGACTAAACATAAGTTTACGAATCCCGACCACCTTGCACTCGGCTGTGATGCCTTCTGGAATACATTCTGGAATCTGAATCAACTCTGGAACCTGGCCACACCGGAGTGGTCATCGAAATGGGTTAATTCTCAACTCGCTATGTATGATGTAAACGGATGGTTGGCGAAAGGTCCTGCAGGTATGGAATATATACCGGTAATGGTAGCTGAGCACGAAATACCGTTGATGGTATCGGCTTATCAAATGGGAATCCGCGACTTCGATAAAGAGAAAGCATTCGAGGCCATGAAGAAAATGCAAACTACACCGGCCGGTCCGGTAGCCGGAGGCTTCGCGGGTAATCGCGACCTGGTGTCCTATATGAAGTATAAATATGTGCCGGTTGATCTCGGACGATTCTCAAATTCACTTGAGTATTCATACGATGATTGGACCGTAGCACAATTCGCGAAAGCACTCGGCAAGGAAGCCGATTACAAAGTGTTTGCCGAGCGTGGCGAATGGTGGCGCAATGCCTTTAACCCGAAGAACGGTTACGCACAACTGCGCGATAGCAAAGGACAATTTACCGAGCCCTTCGATCCGTTTCAGTCTGGTCGCAATGAAGAATATGTAGAAGGTAATTCATGGCAGCTCAGCTTCTTTGTACCACAGGATGTACCGGCTATGGCCGATGTGATGGGGCGTAAAGCTTTTGTCGATCGTCTTAACTGGGGCTTTGCTGCCAGTGAGCCGTGGCGCTATAACGCACCGAACGATCAGTACTGGGATTATCCGGTGGTACAAGGCAATCAGCAATCCATGCACTTTGCGTTTCTCTTCAACTGGGTTGATCATCCCTGGTTAACACAGAAGTGGAGTCGATCTATACTGGAAGAATATTATGGCGGTGGGTTAGCCAATGCATATCTCGGTGACGAAGACCAGGGACAGATGAGCGCGTGGTTTGTCATGGCATCCATTGGTCTCTTCCAAACGGATGGTGGTTGTCGTGTTGAACCGGTGTATGAGATAGCCAGTCCGTTGTATGAGCAGATCGTGATCGACCTCGGTGGTCGCTACGGACGCGGTAAACAGTTTGTGATCGAAGCGAAGAATGCATCACGCAACAATAAGTATATACAGTCGGCTACACTCAACGGCAAAACATTAAACTCCTTTAAGTTTCCGGCCAGCGAACTGCTGAAAGGCGGCAAGCTTACCCTGGTTATGGGCGACAAGCCGAACAAGCAGTGGGGTATTGCGAAGTAGAACGAAACAAAACCTGGCGGAGCGTGTCGATCACAAAGTTATTTACAGGCGGTTGCATGATGGTGTTTGCTTTGCTTTTGGCAGGCACTATATATGCGCAGCAAATTGATATATATACTCCCGTGCCCGCGAATGCGATCACCGTTGAATCGAGCAGTGAATTTCCCGGCTTCCCGGACGAAGAGACGATCAACGGCAGTGGCATGAAAGGTTATGGCCATATAGCGCACAACCTGGGCAAGACGATGTGGATCTCGCAGGTTTCAGAAACATCTATACAGGCCCGACCGCAGACGCGCGCAGGCGTGGTATGGCTGCTCTATACATTCAACAAAGAGCGAAAGCCTGACTTCGTTGAGATCTGGAATCACAATCAGCACGATCATACCAATCGCGGCCTTCGTAAAGTATATCTGCAATATTCACGGGACGGAAAGACATGGTATACTTTGAAAGATGGTGATCGCGATTACTTTGTGATTCCCGAATCAACCGGTAAAAAAGAAGAGCCTGCCGATTTTCATCTTGACCTTACCGGGATCAGCTTCAAATACTTTTGCGTTACCGCTGATAAGCAGGAGGGAAACTATTATCACGATGGTTCGCCTCATGTAGCAGAAGATGCGAAGTGGAAAAATCAGAACATTCATTACTATGGATTGAGTGAGATCCGATTTTACGAGAAGACTAAACGTGCGCTCAACAGTGTCGCGAAGATTGATGATATCTCATTTATACCCACGCAAGGTTATCGTAAATCACCGGAAGGGCCGCGCAGAGAGTATAAAGTAAAATTTACAAACCCATTGTATGATGGTGGTACGCTTGAAGTATCATTCGCCGGTAAAAAACTCGTTGAGAAAATTCCAGCCTCGAAGATGGGATTATACGAAATCACTGCGTTGTTCCCGGCAGGCCTGATGGAAGAAGCTATAGCTGTTGATGTAAGTTTCAGAAGTCGCCAGGGTAACGTGAAGAAGAATGTAGTAATGGAGGGTGCTCGCAAATGGGAAGTATATTTCCTGCCGCATTCACATTTGGATATAGGATATACTCACCGGCATGAAGATGTTATGAATCTTCAGTTGCGTAACATCGAACGTGCCGTGATGTTAGCCGAACACACTAAAGATTATCCGGAAGGTGCAAAGTTCAAGTGGAATATAGAAACCATGTGGCCGGTAAATGAATACCTTGAGCGCTATAAAAACACAAAGCAGGTGGAGGCATTCAAGTCTGCGGTAAAGGGTGGTCGTGTTTCATTAAACGCCTCGATCGGAAATATACTCACAGGTCTTTGCAAGCAGGAAGAGATCACGCACTTGTTTGACGATGCACATCGTGTCGGAAAAGAATTGGGCGTGGAGGTGCGTTCCGTCATGATGTCGGATGTACCCGGGGCGTCATGGGGAATCGTGACCGCTATGGCTGAAAACGGAATGAAGTATTTCTCCATGGCCCCCAACTATGTGCCGCAACTTGAGACAGGCGGTAGTCGCGTAGGACTCGCACACAAGGAGTGGGGCGACTATCCATTCTACTGGGCATCACCTTCCGGTGAAGAAAAAGTTTTATGCTGGTCTGCCGGAAAAGGTTATTCCTTCTTTCATGATTGGCTTGCCGGAAAACTTTCTTCCAGTGGACTTGATCCGCTGTGGGAATATCTCAATACACTCGAGGTGAAAGAATTTCCCTATACCTTTTCGTACCTGCGCTATACAGTGCATGGAGACAACGGTCCGCCGGATACGGATATGCCAGACATCATTCGGAAGTGGAATGAAGTATATGAATATCCGAAGTTTCACATCGGTACAACGGAAGAGTTGTTCACGCGCTTCGAGCAAACTTACGGAGATAAACTACCAACCTTCAAAGGTGATTTCACTCCGTATTGGGAAGATGGTGCAGCTTCGACAGCAGAGGAGTTGTCGTTGAACCGGTATAATGCCGAACGTCTCAATCAACTTGAAATTCTTTTGTCGATAACAAATCCCAAGCTATATCCGTCGGAAAGTTTTTATCAGGCATGGCGTAACGTAGCGTTGTTCTCGGAGCATACCTGGGGTGCATCAGCAAGTGGTCCTGATCCTGATTCGGAATTTACCCGTGCACTCTGGAAACAGAAACAGGCCTTCGCGCTTCGTGCAGATTCGATAGCTAAACAAATCACGCAAACACTATATACGGCTGTTAATGCGAACGAGCGCGGAGAGTATATACAGGTGTTTAATACAAACCTCTGGTCTCGCACCGATGTTGTTACCTTCTCCACATCACAGGATCTTAAAGGGAAAAAGCTAACAGATGAAAATGGTGATGCGGTAAATTTGCAGAAGACAGGTGAGAACACATGGATGTTCATTACTGCTGAGGTACCGCCACTTGCTTCGAAAGTATACCGCATCGTTGCGTCCCCTGCAGCTATATACAAAAGTGCGTTTGTTGTTAAGGAAAATTCGTTGTTCAATAATCTCATCTCGGTATCAG
>CAMLLI010000295.1 GCA_946480685.1 uncultured Flammeovirgaceae bacterium
TCTCACAGGATCAACCCCGGTGGTGGGCTCGTCCAGGAACAACACCGTGGGTTTGTGAATAAGCGCGCAGCACAATGCCAGCTTTTGTTTCATACCACCTGATAACTTGCCGGCCCTGCGATCTTTGAAGCGCTCGAGCTGCACATATATATCTTTAATGAGGTGATAATTTTCTTCGATTGTTGTATTGAATACCGTAGCGAAGAAGTTCAGGTTTTCAGCAATAGTAAGATCCGGGTATAGGGAAAATTTACCGGGCATATACCCAACCGTATGCCTGATCTGCTGATAGTCCTTTACTATATCATGACCATCCACCAGGGCACTTCCACCGTCTGGCAGGAGTAGCGTTGTAAGCATGCGGAAGATGCTGGTTTTGCCCGCACCATCCGGTCCGATAAGTCCAAACAATTCACCGTGCTCCACCATAAACGATACAGCATTTACAGCTTTTGTTTTTTCAGCACCGTATACTTTCGTCAGGTTGTCTGCAATAATAGCAGGAGGGGTCATCTGTGTTGACGTAGGCTCAGTTGTATTCATATAGTATTGTAACATAACCCGCGGTTAGAACTTTACTTCACCGTACATGCCGATCTTAAGCTTGCCATCATTCTTTACTTTGATCTTGGTGGCGTATACCAGGTTCGCGCGTTCATCTTTGGTCTGAATGGTTTTAGGCGTAAACTCTGCCTTGTCGCTGATCCACACAACGGTACCGGTATACGTTGTATACTCTCCGTCTTTTGCATCTATGAGTACCTGTACCGGCTGATTCAGTTTTACCTGTGCAAACTGATCGCCCGTGATATAGGCCCGCAGTATAATTTGCGAGAGATCAGCAACTTTATACAGCGGCTTTCCGTTCGCAGCCATTTCGTTGGCCTCTGCATATTTGGTGAGCACAGTACCGGTAACCGGATTTACAATTCTACATTTCTCAAGCTGATCATTCAATTGTTCTATCTGAACCGTAAGGGGCAATGTTTCTTCACTCAGACTTGCTGACGTTATACGCAGTGACGACCGTTGTCCTTCAATCTGTTTGTTGATGATGGCAATCTGTGCATTGGCATCGTCCAGTTGTTTTTGTGTGACGGCATCAGCTTTCAGCAGATTGGTTATGCGCTGTTGTTCACGATGTGCCTGTTTCAGTTGTTCTTGCAATGCTGCGATTTGAGTGGCTACATCAGGCCGCTTGCTGAGCACCGCCTGTATTTGTGCCTGCAATTGTTTTTTGCTCAGGTGTAGCTGCACGCTGTCGATGCTGCCTATATATTGTCCGGCCTGTAGCACTTCGCCTTCTTCGAGGTTAAACGCTTGGATGAGTCCGGAAGCCTCAGCGGATACAATGATCTCAGTGGCTTCGAATGTTCCGGAGGCATCGTAGCGATTGCTGTTTCCGCTGCACGATGCCAGCAGCAGGGTAGTGGAGATGAAGAGTATATGTTTCATGGTATGTGGTGATTTTACGTTTAGTTTTTGCCTAGCCCGCCCGTTGTAGTCTGGTGATTGTACTGCGCGAGCAGCCATTGGATCTCGTGCAGTATCCTGGTTTGTCGGGCCTGATCTTCGGCATTTACCTCGCGCAGGTAATCGTTGCTGGTGATAACACCGTTTTCAAGTTGAGCGGCTGATGCCTTTTTAACACTTTCACGAAGCGCGGTGATCTGGCCATCAGACGCAAGTAAATTTTGTAGTCGCGTAATGTCTGCATGTTGTTGACGGCTCGCCAGGTTGGTATTGAACAGGAAAGTCTCACGTTGCAGGCCAATCGTTCTGCGCGAATTGTCCAATAGTGCTTTCTCTTTCTTCAGGGTATAGAGTCCTCCCAGCGACCAGCTTAATCGCACACCCCCGATATAGTATGCTTCAAAATCGTTGCTCAGCATATTGAGTGCAGGTCGTCCGTAACCACCCTGCACAAACAAACTCAGCTTCGGATTATTCTTTACCTGCAGTTGCTGGTATTGTGCATCTATACTTTTGTTTTGATAATCATAGAGTGATAACTCAGGCCGTGTTACTTCATTGCTGATCGTAAGCTGTTGTGGCCGGGTAAGCACTGTATTTTCATTCAGCGGCTGATTGATGAACATCCCCAGCATTTCAAGATACGCCAGGCGTGTGGCCAACAGCTCCGTTGTGCGTTGATTCGCTTTGAGTAATTCTGCTTTCAAAGCATCGGCATTGCTTTTAAAGGCTGTACCGTTGTCAATAGATGCCTGTGTTTTGCGGATACCGAGTTGCAGATCGCTTTGCAACAGTTCGTTCTGGCGAAGCTGTTCATCGGTAGTCAGTATACCAAAGTATAACTGGTTAATGCGTTCTTTTAAACTATATAGCTCTACCGCGAGCTTCTGTTCTTCTACTTTTGCATTTACTTCGTGCGCATACTTTTGCTGCCGGATGGCACCGCCATCATATATAGTCTGGTTTACCTCTGCATATACCTTGTATTGGTCTTTACTCAGTTGAGGCACTTCGGCACCCGGTAAAGCCATTGGCACTTGTGTTACAGCGGATTGATAGGTAGCCTGACCGTTGATGCTGAGCTGGGGCAGGTATCCTTTCATCGCATTGTCGATGGAGTATGCTTTACTTTTTTCGATGAGGTCTCGCTGTTTTGCCAGGGGGTAATTCTGCTCAGCCCATGTATAGCACGCTTCAATCGTGAGGCTGTCGTTTCGCTGCGCTTCTGCGGTATAGCTACACAGAAACAGCAGCCACAGAAATACGGGGATAGGATATTGTTTAACCATCTTTTTTAATTATTTGATTTAATCATTTGATTAATTTTTCTCTAAAAAAATTTAGCGCGCCTTCATCAGGGCTTTTACCCAAAGCGGAATCAGCGCTTTTCGTTCTTCCATCATATTCTGAAAACCTTTTGTACTCAGGTTGCCAGCGTCCTGAAGGACAGGTTTAGCAATGAATGGAAAGAGTATCATCCCCAGCAGACTGATGACAAAGTGCAGGGGATTTATATCCGGCCGCTTCTCTTTGATCTGCTTCACAAAGTGTGATTCCTGGATAAGCTTAACAGCCTGTATCTTTCCTGCAAATCGGTCCGGATTATTCCGTATCTCGCTCATTACAAAAAGCGGCAGATCCGGATTTTCCATCAGCATCGATATATAGTTGCCGGCCGCTACTTCAATTTTTTTCTCGAGTGTAGTGCTGGTGTCATTTAGAATTGGTGCAATGATCCCGAAGAGCTTCTGAACTTTCTCCATCATCACAATTTCAAAAAGCTTCTCCTTGCTGCGGAAATAGTAATTCAGTAAAGCCAGGTTCAGTCCCGCTTCTTCTGCTATATCGCGTGTGCGTGTGGCAGCATATCCTTTCTTCATAAACACTTTCCGGGCAGCTTCCTTGATTTTCTCTTCGGTAGTGATGTCCGGTTCTACTATCTTCTTTCTCGGCATATAACTGTTGTGTTCTCTGATACGGGGTAAATGTAACGGTGTTTCGTTTTTGATCAAAGTTTTTAATCAAATGATTAAAAATGGACTTAAAGTGTGTGATTTAGTCATCGAACCGAAAGGCGGCTTATCAACATATTTGTCTTGGGAAACGGTGGTCATGACCGATTTGATGAAAAAGAATGTGCCGCATTGTAGAAAATATTACCGCATCACGGGAATTAAAATGACCCGTTCGTCAGTTTTAGAGATACGTTTTACTTTTACAAATGGAAGAAATTTTACTCCAAACAAATGACGCTGCACTCGTTCCGGCCCAGACGAGTGGCACGTTATCCTTTAATCCCTTTTTAGAATATTTGAAGAAACGTTTGCAGCGCGAACGCACGGTCAAAACAGAATACTATCGTCATATCATTGAGCGCTTTACGGAAAATCCAACGTGGAAAACCGGACTGCCCGTGCACGATCTCGCGGCCTACAAAGAGCTGTTTGAAATTGTATATTTCGTGTTAACGCCCCTGGCAGCTGACGACCAGGAAACCATGTGGGGCCTGAGTACACCGGTACCAACCACTTTGTTCTATAGTACGGAAAGTCTCTCGAGGTTCTTCGCTGATAATAACACTACGAAAGAACCTTCAGGCGCAGGCTCTGAAAATTGCAAGGTGAGCAAAGACATGCAGTTTATGTATGGCCTCGTGCTCGAGCGTTTCTATAACATTTCATCACTGGCCAAGAGCGATACGGTTTATTCGTATACCAACTCCGTTACCGGGCTTTCTCGTTTTTACAAGGTTCATGTTGACACACAGTTTGTTGATATTCGTGTGAATGGTGAGTTGCCTGAATTGGACTATGATGTTCTGGCTACCTATCTGCATGATGGCACCGGCTCCGAAGCATTGATATGTCGCCTGAAGAAGATGCTGCCCCTGGACAGTTTTATCTTCGAAGGCTTTACCGTTATAACACTGACCGATGTTACCGCGCAGCATTCTCTTGACAAGATCCGTGAGATCATGGTGCATCATTCCTATAGCAACGATCAGTACCTTGAAATCTCGCAGGCACTCAAAACGATCGCAGGTAATGAACATATTGAGTTCAGACTCGTGCCGATCATTGGCGTTAACGGTAAATCTACATTTGCTTCGAACGAAGAGTGTATACAAAGTATATTGATGAACGCGTTGCAGGAGTCTGGTATTACAGAAGAAGCCTTCAACGTGTTCCTGCAGAAGTACCAGCGCAATCCCCGTATACTGGTATACAACGGTATATCATCCGAAGAAAAAGCAGATGATGGTTTTCTTCGGATCTTAAAGAAGACCGCGGTTGAATCATACGCTCTGCTGCCGGTATATTATCACAGCGAACTTACCGGTGTACTTGAAATATACTCTGAAAAGGAGATCCTGTTTGATGAGCGTCTGTTCTCGAAAGTACAGACAGCCATACCGTTGATAGCCCAGTTGCTCAAGTTTACCCGCGATGAATTCCAGGCACAGCTTTCGAATGTTATTCGCGACAAGTTTACATCGCTGCAGCCTGCGGTGCAATGGCGATTCAATGAAGTTGCCTGGCATTACCTGCAACGTAATTTCACCGATCTGAGCAACCCCGAGATCGAAGAGATTCGTTTCGAAAATGTATACCCGCTGTACGGAGCCATTGATATACGCAACTCTACGAGCGAACGGAACCGTGCAATCCATGAGGATATTAAAAGTCAATTGACGCTCCTGCAGGATACTTTATTTGCGCTGAGATCAATAGATGAAAGCCATACGAATGCCGATGGTACGATGGACGAGGAGTGTACACGCTGGAAGGAGCAGATCGATGGCTATTTCACTTCACGTGACGAAATTGCCCTGAACAATTTTCTGGAAACGGAAGTACATCCATATTTACTCGAGGTGCAGGAGTCGTATCCCGAAGCGCGTGCCATGGTAAGCCGTTATCTCAATGCCATCGATGAACGGGAGGGAGCAGCCTTTAAAAATCGTTCGGAGCTTGAGACATCCCTGCAACTGATTAATACAAAACTGAACCAGTACTTTGATGTAGCACAAAAGATGCTGCAGGTTGAGTATCCGTTTTACTTCGAAAAATTCCGTACGGACGGGATCGAGTATGATCTGTATATAGGACAGTCGATTGCTCCTGATAAGCCGTTCGAGGCAGCGCATCTGAAGCGACTTCGTCAATGGCAATTACAGTCTATGGCAGAGATAGCGAGGCTCACGCAACGCCTGTTGCCGCAGATGCCGCGACACCTGCATACAACACAACTCATCTTTGTACACGCACGTGCTATTGACATAACCTTCCGAAACGATGAAAGACGCTTTGATGTGGAAGGTGCGTATAACATTCGCTATGAAGTGATCAAGAAGCGTATTGACAAAGTTCTGATCAAAGATACACGCGAACGTCTTACACAACCCGGCAAGATTGCCATTGTATATTTCAATCAGCAGGAAGCGCAGGAGTATGTTGGATATATTCGTGAACTACAGCAACAAGGTTTGCTGGACGACAGTCTTGAATACCTCGAGCTGGAAGAATTACAAGGCGTGAACCGGCTGAAGGCTTTGCGGGTAGGTGTAAAATATCATTAATACAATCACAATCACTACGTAACTAAAATATCC
>CAMLLI010000296.1 GCA_946480685.1 uncultured Flammeovirgaceae bacterium
CGACCTCACACTGACCGATGTTGCGTTGTATGATTCCGTCAGTCGCAAGAATATAGCGAACTGTGGCAAGCTGAAATTGAAATATTTTAACCTGCTCGATTTTGCCTTCGATAAAAAATTTCAGGCAGACGAACTTAGTGTGGAAGATGCGGATGTAAATCTTACACCGGAAACGATCAAAAGAAAAGGCGCTCAGACAGCTGATGATAAAATCGATAATGTAAACGTGCGGCTGCTATCATTCAAGAATGTTACGGTGCGTTATGCAGATGAAAGTAATTCGCTTCGGGTAAATAATCTCTCACTAACCGTAAACAACCTGAAGACGCAACCAGCCGGAGGTTATACGTACGCGGTTAGCGATATACGATTTGCCAATGGATGGGTGCGCAACACCTCAGGAACGCTGGTGTCCAAAATGAAAGGTGTTGACTTTGACGGCCGGTTACTGCGCGCAGCAGAGGTAGATGTGCAAAAAGATAGTTTGCATCTGTATGCCCGGCAGATTATGGCGTTGAAAGAAGGTGATGAACCGTTGCAAAAAAACTATAAACACTGGAAGGCAATACATTTCAATTCGCTGGAGATAACGGGGAGGCTACCCGCCCGTTCGGGTGAAAAGGTAAACCAGGAACCGAAAGATGATCTGTTTGAATCAATCGGACAGCTATCGGCAGGTAATGTTAAAATTAACATACACCGCGATCAAAAATATATAGTATGTCAGGGCAAAGACCTTGAAATTGAAAAGATGATTTCTGAAAACGGCCATGTGAAGTTTGATTCCCTTCGCGGGCAGCTTACCGATGTGGATGTAAAATTAAAAACGTTCTCGATGCAGGCACGGCACATCGCGATGAATTACCCGGCACATTTTCAGGTGACAAATCTTCAGCTCAAAAAGAACACTATAGAAATTTCAGCTCCGGTTCTGGACCTGGATAACCTCGTGTATGATGAAGATTTTTGGAGTGTGCATAAACTTAAAGCGAACAAACTTGAAGTTATCAAAGATGGTACGCTATGGTTTAGCTCCGATGCCCTGGTGATGAACGATGCGGAGGTAGCGAAAGATGAACCGCCATCCATAAAGCGACTTGAAGTATATAATCCGTTATTGATAATCCCCGCAAAAGAGAAGAGACAGAAAGGATCCGATCGCGAACGTGTAGCACCATCTGCCATTGTTCACCAGTTTGTGGTTCATCCCGGGCAAATAAAATGGAAAGACAAACAATCCTTAACGTTTGGCAAGCTGGAAGGAGATACTCGCAGTGGAAACATTCGCTGTGCTTCACTGAAAACAGAGACCGAAAAAAGTTCGATCCAGGTGTATGATATAGTACTGAAGGATAGTAAAGTAAATATAGATTCGGTTCATATCAGTCCGCGAAAAGAATGGGTGTATAGCAACACGACAGAAAGCGACATCATTGATGCGCGCTTTCATGGAATTATACTTCACGGTTTTTCAGTCAACGACATGATTGAACATCGTGTATTGAAAAATGCAGATATAGCAGTTGAACGTTTTTCGTTTGATATAAAACGTGATAAGCGAATGCCCGATCCGCCTATGATCGAAAAGCCTGTAACATTAGAAGGCTTGTTGAAGCTTCCTCCGTCTGTTACCATTAATCGTGTTGATTTGAAAAATGGTCGCATCCAGTATACCGAAACATCGGAGAAAACTGGTGAAAACGGTGTGGTGGTGTTCGACAATATAGCAGCCAATCTCAAAGTCGGTAAAACGCGCAATGAACCGCCATTCGTTATGCTTGCAACGGCACGGCTATACAACGAAGGATCATTGCACGTAACGTATGAAACGCTGGACTCCTCTTCATTCAAACTCAATGTGCGTCTCAGGGATTTAAATCTTGCGGCCCTGAATCGTGTAGTGGTACCGTTGCAAGGCATTCACATCAAATCCGGATACCTGAAAAAATTTGATCTTCAACTTACCGCGGATGCCGAACAGGCCAATGGTGCTTCGGTGATTTCGTACAACAACCTACATCTCGAAATACGAAAGCCCGGAGATTCCGAAAAGAAACGCTGGGGCAATGAAGTGCTTACATTTCTCGCAGACGGCATTTTAAAAAACAGCAAGGAAAATGCAACAACCGTTATTAATCAGCCGCGCGTCAGGCATAAAGCCATTTTTAACTACTGGGTTAAGTCGGCCATGCAGGGCGCTGTAGGCGGTGTTCTGCGCGGAAAACACAAGAAAATCAGGGCTTAATGGTAACCCCAAAATTCAAATAAATATTGTTGTAACTCTTAATACATTCTTTTGTATTTTCAGGGCTTGGAGATTGTGTGAGCTTATGAAAAAGTATGAAAGTAGTTTGGTTAAAGCATCCCTCTGCATTCTCAGAAGCCATCTGTCAATTCTGTTTGTACTGACATCGGCAGTATATATTATTAATCACTTTAGTCTTCCGGAAATTGATGCGCGACTGGTGCTTGCGTTCCTGGGGCTATACTTGTTGGGCGTATATAGTTATCTCGGTATAACCAATAATGATTTTATACTTACGGATGACACGCTCGAGGTTGTTGGCAAAGTGCCGCTGTTCAGAAGAAGAAGAAAATTTTCGCTATACGATATCAACATGGCGTTGTTCCGGCACGACTGGACAGATACAGTAGGGGAGGGCATCAAGCCGCGCATCCTGCAGTTTTTCGTGAAGGAGATCTCGCACTTGTTATTTCCGTTTGATTACAAGTGGGTTGAAATCACTACGTACCACACGTTTCGTTTTTATTGCTTCGGTCTCTCCTATAATTACTTTGATAACAAAGGACCTTTGTTCGAAGATCTTCACAAAGCGTTACGCACAAAAGGTATACCTGTGAAGTGGACCCGATATGCTTCGGCGTTAACCCGAAACAATCGATTTGAAAGAGCACAGGAAGATCAATCGCATAAATATTTCAGCAAACCCTGAAGCGTGGTGTACCGGTTATCTCCGGCTGTCCATACATAAGTGCTATGGTTCTGTTCTATGTTTACAGTAGTCTCTCCGTTGTGCTGAACGATCTCAAAACCATTTCTTTCCAAGGCGTTCCTCGTCCATAGGTATTCCGAACCATTTCCAGTCAATTGAATCGTTCGCGAGCGACTAACTTCATGCTTTACTTTTCCGGTTCGAAGGTCAAAACCTTTAAACCTGAATATATCATCGAACGAACCATTTAAGACTAAATCTTCCGGTATGCCGGTGATGATATTTTTCTGGTTGCCGGCAAGCCATATATAGTCCGCTGTTTGCAGCGCCAGATCAAGTTCATGTGTTGCAATGAGTATAGCCTTATTGGTTTTGCGTGCAAGGTTCCTGAGCATGCGCATGATCTCAACACGATTATTCAAATCCAGGTGCGCAGTAGGTTCATCCAGTAAAATGATCGGTGTAGTCTGGGCGAGTGCGCGCGCAATCATTACCATCTGTAATTGCCCATCACTCAATTGATATAACTTTTTGGAAATGATATTCCGAATGTTAACCTGGTCGATCGCTTCATCAATAATGCGGAGGTCGTCTTCGCGCAAGCTTATATTCCAGTTTAGGTATGGATATCGGCCGAAGGTGACAAGCTCATACACCGTCATGCCCGGAGTAGTAATCTTATCGGTTAACACAACGGCAATCTGTTGCTGCAGTTCTGCATTATCGGTATGTATATATATACTGCCCTCTATTTGTTTCTGCAGGCCTGCAAGGGTACGTATCAATGTAGATTTACCAATGCCATTTGGCCCCATAAAGCAAACCAGTTCACCTGCATATAGCGCAAGGTTCTGTCTTTCGAACAGGGGTATAGATTGGCCGGGATACCCGACTGAAAGATTTTTTGTTTCCAGTAACGATTTCTTCTCCCCGTTCATGCGCGCATCTTTGAATGTCTTACAATAACCCATATCACTACCGGTGCTCCGATCAGAGCGGTAATTGCATTGATAGGCAACACCTGTGTACTGCCTGGTAGTTGTGACAGTATATCGCAGAAGAGCATCAATACTGCGCCCCCGATCATCACCGTTGGAATGAGGATTTTGTGGTTGGTAGTTCTGATCAAAAACTTTACAAGGTGAGGAACTGCCAATCCTACAAATGCTATAGGGCCGCAAAACGCTGTAACGCCTCCCGTTAATATACTTGCTGAAAAAATGATCCAGAATCGCGCTCGTTTCATATTAATACCAATACTGGCAGCGTAGTTATCCCCCAGCATCCAGGCATTTAAAGACTTGACCAACGCCATGGCTATACTACCGCCTGTGAGTAACACAAAAGCCAGTACCAGGAGCTCTGTCCAATTCAATCCTCCTAAACTTCCAAAGGTCCAGATGAGATAGGTCTGCATTTCTTCAGCACGACTTATATATTGGAGTACGCTTACAATAGAGGAGGTTCCGGCTCCGATCATAAGACCGACAATAAGTAAAGAGACGTTATCGAGAAGTTTTTTTGAAAGAGCCAGCATAATAAGGAATACCCCCGTGCATCCCAGCGTGGCAGCGATAGCTACCGTCCACGGATTGGGAGTGCGCAGGAAGCTGATGCCGGCAGCCTGACTCATAAAGATTAAGGATACAGCCAGGCTCGCACCTGAACTTAGTCCGAGTACATCGGGTCCTGCCAGCGCATTTCGAAAGAGCGTTTGCATTTGTAGTCCGCTCAGGGCTAATGCGCCACCGGCTAATATACAGGTCAACGCTTTCGTCATTCTGAAATTCCAGACTATATCTCTCCATATAGGCTCAGAACTTTCCCCGCCCGTCAGGATGGTTACTATCTCTTTAAAAGGAATATGCACACTGCCCAGAGAAAGGTTAAGACCGAACAGCAAAATCAGAAGTAAGGGAAGAAGCAGCCAGCGATTATTATTCATTGAGAAATAGTAGCGGATTTTTAAATCCGGCTGAAATTTAGTCACCCTTTTAGCATTTAAAATTCTTTTTTTTCGCTCCGTGAAACGTATTTAGAAGACGTGCTGGTGGTCTGGAGCATTCCGTATAAAAAGCAGTTTCCAGAATTATTTTCAATATAAAATTCTGTTTGAACTGCTAAAAAGACTATAAATATTAATAAAAGCGTTGATGGATTAATCTGCTACAAATGGCGAAAGGAGCCGTGATTTCACGATCTGCCACCTATGAGAGGAGCATTATCTCCACATTTCCCAAAAATTTTGAAACCCACATTTGGTAACTACCCTTTAGTTCCTATCTTTGCAGTCCTTTTTGCAGAAAGAGTCTACCCAACGTATACTTTGATAGCAGAAAGTCCTGAAAAACAAGCACAACTATGCCTGGCATTATAGGAAAGAAAATAGGAATGACTAGCGTATTCGGCCCGGATGGCGAGAATATAGCTTGCACAGTGATCGAGGCTGGTCCCTGTGTAGTAACACAGGTAAAGAGTGAAGAAACGGATGGATACCGCGCTGTTCAACTTGCCTTTGGTGAGAAAAAAGAAAAGAACACGACTAAGGCGGCCATCGGTCACTTTAAGAAAGCCAACACAACTCCTAAAAAAGATGTTGCTGAATTTCGTGATTTCAAAACTGAGTTCGACGGTTTAGTTGAGCTTGGAAAAGAAATCCGCATCCAGGATATCTTCGTTGAGGGTGATTTCATTGATGCCATAGGTACCTCTAAAGGTCGTGGTTTTCAGGGTGTTGTAAAGCGCCATAACTTTGGTGGTGTAGGTGGAGCTACACACGGTCAGCATAACCGTCTTCGTGCACCTGGTTCAATGGGTAACGCATCGTTCGCATCACGTGTACCAAAAGGTAAACGCCTTGCCGGCCGCATGGGTAACGATCGCGTAAAACTTACCAACCTTCAGGTTGTTAAGATCCTTGCTGATCAGAATTTGATCGTAATCAGTGGCTCTCTTCCCGGAGCTAAGAATTCAACTGTAATCCTTCAGAAATAATGGAAGTAGCAGTATTAAATAATAGTGGTAAAGAAACCTCAAAGAAAGTTACGCTTTCTTCTGACGTGTTTGGCATCGAACCGAACGACCACGCTATATACCTGGACGTAAAAAGCTTCTTAGCGAACCAA
>CAMLLI010000297.1 GCA_946480685.1 uncultured Flammeovirgaceae bacterium
CTGGTGATAACGATATTACGAATATCTTCTTCGTTACGAATGGCTCCTATACCGCGTATCGCTAATCCTTGTCCGCCACGTTCAATGATGTTACCACCGGTGTTCCGGTTGTTTTCCTGTATAGCGTTCAATACCTGCGGCAGTGTAAGATCATACTTGCGCAGTTTTTCAGGAGCTGTAAAAACGTGAAACTCTTTTACCGGTCCTCCGAACGTTACTACGTCAGCTATACCCGGCACTTGCAACAGCGATGGCACAATAACCCAGTCTTGCAGGTCGCGAAGTTGTGTTGGCGTAATATCAGCAGGCGCTTCCAATACATAGCGGTATATTTCACCTACGGCTGTTGTTAGCGGACCGATCTCCGGAGTAACACCATCGGGTAAATCTGCACTCGCCAATCGCTCGATTACCTGCTGACGCGCGAAGTAATCATCGGTACCATCCTGAAATGAAAGTTGTATCTGTGCCAGGCCGAATACCGTACGCGATCTGCGCGCGATTACTTTCGGCACGTTGTTGAGTGATCGCTCAATCGGTATCGTTACCTGCTGCTCTACTTCTTCGGCAGCACGTCCCGGATATTTAGCGATGATGATAACGTTGGTATCCGCTATATCCGGATACGCTTCTATTTTCAATAACTTGAAACATACCAGTCCCACCACCATCAGCACCAGAGATGCAATGATAATGGCGACACGATTGGTAAGCGATATGATCAGTAACCTGCGGATCATGTTTATAGCATTTCGATTTTCTGAATAATTATTAATCCTCCCTTCAGGTATTCGCGCAGCTTCCTGACTACACTGCGCACTTTCTGTTCTTCATCAATGAAGGAGATGAGTACCGGAGGTTCGTCAAACGAGAAGAGTTCATTCGGTCGTTTGATACGATGATGTTTTCCAAAGCCGGCATAGGCAGTGAATGATGTAGCTCCGGCAATGTCGTGTTCCAGTAAGAACTTCATCACAAAATCGTGCAGCGATTGTTCACCATGAATGCGCTCGAGGTCGATATATATTTCTGCTTTTACCATATATAGCGGGTTTAATATCCGAACGACAAACCTTTTAACTGCATAGCACCTTTTACAACCACCTTGTCCTGTTCGTGCAAACCGTGCAATACAACAACTTTATCATCAAGCTGCTGACCGATCAACACTTCTCTGCGTTCAAATTGATTCGGCCCTGTCTCCACGAACATATAGTCTTTACCCTGTACGTTTACCAGTGCACTTACCGGTACGGATAGTGTGTTACTCTTTTGCAGATCGAACAATACATTGGCAAACATGCCCACTTCGAACTGATTGGATGCATTCGGCATTACCACGCGTACTTTTACCATGCGGGTGATGTTATCTACTTCTGCTCCTATACCATTTACAACTGCGTTGTATTGCTTGTCGCCAAAGGCTGTGAATGTAACCACGCAGGGAGTGCCGGGTTTTACCTGTGCGATCTGATTTTCCGGAACCTCACAAATCAACCATACTTCCTTATTGCGCGGCTCTTTCAAACGTGTCGGATCGAGACCTGCTAATTTTAGTTTAGCCTCTTGTTCTGTGATAGCAGCTTCTTCGTTGGCGAGTTGTGTCTCTGCATCCAATACTTCTTTACCCGTAGCAGCGCCATGTTGCTCGAGATCTTTTACGCGATTGAGATTTACCTGCAGGGTATGAATGTTGATGATGTGCTGAAGAAACTGTGAATACGTTGCGTTCAGGTCTGCATTATCAAACAACACCGTGTTGCGTCCGCCTCGTTCAGAAGACTGAACGATAGATACAGCGATCGATGCAGGTGCAGCATACTGTGCCGATATATTTTCTTTTTTAACAACATCCGTTGAAAAGAACGAAAGCGTTTTATGATCACTGGTAAAAATGATTTTCTTTCCCTGCTCTTCAACCCGCGGAGGCTGTACGGCTTTAGGTGCTTCCGATGCTGTTTGTTTCTGACATGCCCAGGCGGTCAGACAAAACACGATAACAATATATTTGTTCATGATAAAAATTATTCAGCCATTTGATTAATAATACCTGTCGCGAAGAGAAGCTGGATATAGCTTCGTCTGAATTCCTCCATGGTGTGATAGTAACGTTGTTGTGTATCCAGCCATGAGCGTTGTGCTTCCAGCAAGTCGATAATTGAAGTGCCGCCTTTTACATACGAGTATCGCACACTGCTTAAAATGTTATCAGCTTCTGCTAAATTTCGCTGATAGTCTTCCAGGTTCTGGCGCTGCGTTACATAACTTCTGTACGCGGTTGTAATTTCAGTTTCCGCCTGGCGCTCGGAAGCCCACAGGTTTTGTTCCGATTGATATTTTAATACCTGCGCTTTTTCACGCTGTCCCTGATTACGATTGAAGAGAGGTATAGATACGGTGCCATAGAAACCAACGTAAGGCACCCGGTTCTGCGGGTTGTACATGCCACCTACTTCTGGCTGCGGATATGCCAACGACCGTTGTAATTTTATATTCGAGTTATTAACATCTATAGCACTCTTGGCTAACAGTACATCACTGCGTTCGTGCGTTCCTAATTCCACGAGGCTATCACCGGCTGTAAGTATCGCATTAAATGTATTGTCAGAGAAATCAATATTTATACTATCCGCTACCCCCGTCATATAGCGCAGGTTTTGCAACTCATTTATATAGTGCTGGCGTGCGGCAACTATATCGCGCTGATACTGTTGTTGTAGTAATTGCGTGCGTTGCAGATCGGTATTGGTAATTACTTTGTTCTTTAACCGGTATGCATTGATCTGCACCAGGCTGTCAATATTCATCTTACCCTTCTCGAGTATATCCAGTTCTATTTTCGCAGACCATGCATCGAGCCATGTGCTGGCAACAGTATAATATATACCTCTTGCATTTTCGCGGTAGCCCAGTTTTGACTGCGTATGCATTTTATTGGCAAGGTCAATTTTATTACCACGCTGTCCTGCTACCTGCAGCGGCTTGGTTACCTGCCACCACCACTGGTTGTTTGCAGTGTTTGTCCAGCGTGTACCATCGGCAAAATATTTTTTATTGGTTAACTGCAGAACCTGCATGTTAAAGATTGGGTCAGGACGAATCTGTGCTGTCTTGATATCTGCTTCAGCTGCATTGATGTTGTACGCTGCTACTTTAAGATCAGGATTATTTTCTCTGGCGAGCTGGAGCGATTCATGAAGTGTAAGAAGTTTCTGAGCATACAACTGCTGCAGGGATAGGATGCAAAGCAGTATGATAAAGATGCGTTTCATAGTTGTGTTTTTAGAGGCTGCTGGCTTTATCCTGTTCAGCGATGGAAAAACATGCAGGGCTTATGTTGTTGGTTTACAATTCCGGTTGTTAGATGCAGTTTCTGTAGCAGGTCACAAGCCCGCTTCAAAGTTTTGAGAAAGAAAAAACCGCAGAGAGAATCGATCCGGTGAACAATGTCCACCGGAATCGATGTAGTATAAATTTCAGTAACGCTTAGCGATGAAAATGTCCGCCACCACCATGCGACCATCCCATGCTATGGAATGACTCAGCGTGAAAGTGATTGAAGCCCGCACTGTTAAAATGTTGCACCGGCATACTGTTGTAGTGTGGTGCTGTATGTGTTATACCAGGATTCACTGTCTCACGCGAACGTGTAACCGGTGCAACGGTTCTGCCTGCCGTAATGCGATTGCCGGGATTGACAAATTGAGTACTGCGCATGGGCGGATTGTGCATCATGTTTGTAAAGTGCCGGTTGGCTACATGATTAAACCCGCGGTATACATTGATGTTTGTTACACGCGTGTTATGTATAGCATAGTAATTATGATAGTTGTGATATAGCGCAGGGTAATGCGTATACCCTATACCAAAGAACCAGTTTGCATACAAATGAGAAGGCAATCCACACACAATCATATTACCGGAAGGTCCATAGTAAAAACCGGTATGAAAATATAGCGGCTGCGGATACCAGATTGGTGACGCATACCAGTATGGATAACCGAACCAGTATGGATAGGGTGTGTTGTCGTAATAATTATTAACTACGTATGTCGGGTTATCCGGCTGATTATACTGGGCGGCAAATTCATCGGCAGCTTTCTTCATTTCCTCCTGCAGCTTCGGATCATTCTCAACCTGCGTTTTATAGGCCGCGAGATCTTTATCGTTTTCCTGTTGCAATTGATTATGCAATGAATCCAGATGTTGCTTTACACCGGTCGGGTCAGTCTGATACGCTTCGCCCAGTCCTACCGTTACATCAATGTTATCGGTGAGCAAGGTCATGATATCCGGCATGGCAACGATCTTTTGAAAATCATCCTGAACATTGGCAGGATACTTCGCTATAATTTTCTGCATCGACTTCTGCGATGACTGATAGAGATCATTCATCTTTACTATATCGCTATAGTGTGTGCGATACGCTGTCATGATATCTTTTTGTTCCGCTTCCGGATATGACTTCGTTAATGCTTCCGCCTGTGGCGATGCCGGACCTACCGCTGCCAGCTTACTAAGCAACTCCGGATAACGACCTGCCTGGTATAGCGCCTGCTGATCTTCGCGCGGATATCCTGACACCAGGTCCTGAAACGACTGACTTGTGCGTCCCTGCAGACGTTCCAGTTTCACCAATGCCTGCGGATACTGCGATGCTTCCAATATAGCGGTGCGTACATCGGCCGGGTAGGGCGCTATAGCAGCAGCAATCTCATGGTCTTCGTGCGCCAGGCTGTCAACATAGGCCTGACCTCTGGCAATACAGCTAAGTGTTAATGCCATCAGGGACAAAATAAAAAATTTCAACGCTTTCATAGATGTATATATTTAGAGCCACTGGCTATGGATGCCCTCCGAAAGTATACTTCACCGGCATCTTTAGCCTTGTACACTTGAGATGCCCGATCGGCAAAATGTCACGCGAAAAAAAACTTGTAAACGTTCGTGACTTTCTTTCCACGCCATAATCAAAAGGTCAAACAAAGCGATACAGCATGAGAAAGATAATCCCAACGGTAGTGCTGTCGATGGCAGTGATAGCGGGTGCTTCGGCACAGAGTGCTGCCGTCAGGATCAAAGCAGCAGAAGCTGAAATTCCGGTAAATGTGATTGAATCTTTCAAACGGGATTTCAAAGGAAGTGAAGGCGAAGAGTGGGCTATATTACCCGCTAAACTGGTTGGCGAAGAATATATCGTTACCGGGTATAATGACCTGAACGGAGAAAAGCCAAGCTACTATAGTGTAAAGATAAAGGGCTCGAACGTTCACCGCGAAGCACTATACGATACCAACGGGAAACTTCTTCGCATGAAGGAAGTAATAAAAGATACAGCGCTTCCGCTTGAAGTACGGAAGGCCATTATACGTGACAACCCCGGGTATGCTATCGTTAAAGATAACGAGATCATCAAAGAGGGTAAATCGAATGTAACGTTCTATCGGGTTATTATCCGGAAGGGGAATCAGAAAAAACTGATCACCACCGACCCGCACGGAACACATCTGAAAGAGAAAAAGATAGTCTAGTCTTTTCATAGGGGGTTTAGGTTAAGAAAAGTCGCGCAGGCGGTGCGACTTTTCTTTCAATTACACCGCCATCGTTATATATACATTCCTAAAAAGAACATCCATACGAAAATATATACTACTCCATTTTAGTCTTTCAAAAAAGTCAAGATGAGAGACAACCCTGTATCACACTTTAAAATTTAAAATTCGTATGAAAACAACATTTGCATTCATGCTCTGCCTCTGCCTGACCGTAGGCGCATGGGCACAATCCACCGAGACCGTTACCATTACACCTGTAAAAAAAGGCGAAGAACCTCAAGCTGTAATGGATGCTATTCGTAATGACTTTCCGCAGGCTATTGTTACGGAGCTGGGCTTTCTGCCCACTGTACTGTATGGTGAACAATGGAACGTGCGCACCGATGGCGCAGTAGCCAAGAATGCGGACACACAATACTACCAGGTAAATATCCGCGAAGGCCAGGACAGCTACAAAGCCTTGTACGACAAAGCCGGCAACCTGCACTACTCCAAGCGAATTATTAAACATGCC
>CAMLLI010000298.1 GCA_946480685.1 uncultured Flammeovirgaceae bacterium
GTCGCCTGATATAGCCCTGAAGAATGAGCAGAATGGTTGATGAAAGAAGTCGCAATACAAAAAACGTAATCACAACAGCAGTCGCGATGCGAATCACCTGCTCTGTCTTAACCGAAAGCTGCAGGTAATTGAGTCCTGCATAAACAATGAAATAGTATAGAGCCGGAACCCCGAACCGATCAATGCTTTCAATAATGAAATTGTCGCCTTTGTTAGAGGTTCGATCCGATAACTTTTTGAGTTGTCTTAAAAGCGTCCGTTTAAAAAGCTTTACTGCTGTCAAACCAAAAAAGATAATCGCAGCAGCTATGAGGTAATCCTGTACGGTGTTATGGAAATATTCCTGCTTCAAAAACTCGTTCATAAAACAAAAAGGATAGTTGCCGAATGAATAAGTTAGTATGCGCTAAAAATGAATGCCAACATGCTGTTTAAGTGAAGTAAAAAACGGCACATCCGCTTACCATTTCCAAAAAAATCTCAATCTTTAGGCTTCTAACCTGATCTTTAAAGATGAACAGTTTACCCTGGAAAAAAATCGCCATCGGTGCGGTGGCCGTTGTCATTGCTATTGCCGGTATATTTTATTTTAAAACCAGTAAAGGGACCAAGCCAGGCCCCAGCTACATTAACCCTGCTTTCGGTGAATATATATCATCCTATACAGCAGGTGTGTTACCTTCTTCAACAACGGTGCGCATCATCCTGGCAAAGGAAGCTGTCGACTCATCCATGATCGGTCAGGAAAGCTCCGTAAAATTATTTTCGTTTAGTCCCTCCATCAGTGGAAAAACCGTGTGGCTCGACAGACGCACGGTGGAGTTTACACCGGAAGCACGCCTTATCTCTGGACAGGTATATGAAGTAAGTTTTGGTCTTTCAAAACTCATGGAGGTGCCGGGCGAGCTCAGCACATTCGAGTATACATTCCAGGTTATACCGCAGAACTTTGAAGTATCGGTTGATAACATCAAGCCCTATGTAAAAACAGAATTGAAAAGACAGAAGATCGAAGGTACACTCTTCACGGCCGATTATGCCGAGAATGCTTCTGTAGAAAAAATGATATCGCCCGAGCAGGAAGGTAAAAACCTGAATGTTACCTGGACGCACAATCCGGATGGCAAGCAACACACTTTTGTAGTGGAAGATGTAGCGCGTAAAGATCAGGCAAGCAAAGTAAAGCTCAGCGTGAATGGTAGTCCCATCGGTATAAACAGAACAGAGGATGAAGAAGTTGAAATTCCTTCGTTGAGTGACTTTAAATTGATGACGGCCAAAGTTGTGCAGAGCCCCAATCAATATGTAGTGCTGCAATTCTCCGATCCGCTAAAAGAGAAGCAAACGCTTGAAGGTCTCATTACCATCGCGGATGTGGGCAGTCTTGAATTTGAAATTCATGATAATGAAATATGGGTATATCCGCCGGTGCGTCAGTCTGGTTCCAAGACTATACGTATTGAAGCCGGTATACGAAATATACTTGACTATAAAATGAAAGCAGCCACTACGGCTGAAGTTGTATTTGAACAAGTGGCTCCGGCTGTGCGCTTCACAGGAAAAGGATCTATACTGCCGAGCACCGATGGACTCGTGCTGCCGTTCGAAGCTGTTAGTCTTAATGCTGTAGATGTTACGATTGTAAAAATATTTGAGAACAACATTCTTCAATTCTTCCAGGTAAATAATCTGGATGGAAACCGCGAGTTGCGCAGGGTAGGGAAGAAGCTGCTGACCAAGACGATTCAATTGGACAACACGGGTGTAACGGATCTTGGTAAATGGAGTCGCTTTACCCTCGACCTTTCCAAACTCATTAGTGCAGAGCCGGGTGCTATATACCAGGTGAAGATGAGTTTCAAAAAAGCATACTCAACCTATAATTGTGATGGTGAAGAAGAAAGTGGTGAAGAATCCTCCGGACAATTTAGCGAGTATGACGAAGACTATGGCTATGAGTACGAAGGCGGTTATTATGATTCGTATGATGAATACTATTACGCTGACGATTACGATTGGGAACAACGCGATAACCCATGCCATTCATCATACTATACGAACAACCGTGCTATTCAACGCAATGTACTTGCCTCTGATTTAGGTTTAACTGCGAAAGGCGGAGATGACGGTAACCTGTTAATATTTGTAAATGATCTTAGAACAACGCAGCCTCTATCCGGTGTACAACTGGAAGTATATGATTTCCAGCAGCAGCTTATTGGTTCGGTAACTACCGACTCGGAAGGTAAAGCCGGCATCACTTCGAAAGAGCAGCCTTTTGCAATTGTGGCGAAGAGTGGTTTGCAACGCGGCTACCTGAAAGTAACCAATGGCGATGCCCTCTCGGTAAGTAACTTCGATGTATCGGGTGAAGTGGTGCAACGTGGTATAAAAGGATTTTTATATGGCGACCGCGGTGTGTGGCGTCCAGGCGACTCGTTGTATCTCACATTTATACTGGAAGATAAAAATAAGGTGTTGCCTCCATCGCATCCTGTTGTATTTGAAATGTCCAATCCGCAAGGTCAGGTGGTGAACAGGTTGGTGCGTTCATCGTCTGAAAATGGTTTCTACAAGTTTGCAACGGCTACCAGTGCTGATGCTCCTACGGGTAATTGGACAGGTCGCATAAAAGTAGGCGGTACTGAATTTTCACAAACACTGAAAATTGAAACCGTAAAACCAAACCGCTTAAAAATAAATCTCGATTTCGGTACGGAGCGTTTTACATCAGCCAACGTAACGGGTAAGCTGGATGTAAAATGGCTGCACGGTGCACCTGGAAGAAATCTAAAAGCAGAGTTTGATATGTTGCTGTTAAAAGTGCCAACGGAGTTTGCGAAATATCCGGAGTATATATTCGAAGACCCTGCCCGCACATTTTATAGCGAAGCCACCCCGGTATTTGAAGGACTCACGGATGATGAAGGTAAAGCAACTGTAAACGTAAGCCTGGAGTCGAACTATGCTGCGCCCGGATTTCTGAATGCTGTATTCCGCGGAAAAGTGTTTGAAGAGAGCGGTAACTTCAGTATTGATCGTTTCAGCATACCATACTCTCCGTACGAAAGCTATATCGGTATGAAAACTCCGGAAGGAGAGAAATATAGCGGTATACTATATTTTGATACACCGCATAAGATTGATTTTGTAACGCTTGATCCTTCGGGCAATCCTGTATCGCGTAATAATGTTGAGATCAGCATGTATAAACTTGGCTGGCGCTGGTGGTGGGACAACTCCGAAGAAAGTCTGGCGAATTATGTAGAAGGTTCATATTCCAAACTCATCAAAAGCGGTAAAGTAAATACGGTTAACGGCAAAGGTTCCTGGACATTTGAAATGAAGATGGGCGAGCAGGAGTATGGCCGTTACTTTGTGCGCGCATGCGATCCGGTTTCGGGTCATTGCACCGGACAAATTATATATATCGATGAACCCGGCTGGTATAGCCGCAGTCGCGGAGATGATTCACGCGGAGGCGCCACCATGCTGTCGTTCGCTACCGATAAGTCTTCTTACAACATTGGTGAGAAAGTAAATCTTACCATTCCGGGTGGAGCGCAGGGCGGTCGTGCCTTGGTAAGTATCGAGAATGGAAGTAAAGTATTGCAAACGTATTGGGTTGAGACACAACAGGGCGAAACCAAATTCAGCTTTGATGTAACGAGCCAGATGGCGCCTAATGTATATGTACATGTAGCGTTGCTGCAGCCGCATTCCCAAACTATAAATGATTTACCGATACGCCTGTACGGTGTAGCTTCCATTCGTGTAGAAGATCCGAACACACATCTTGAACCGGTTATCACGATGCCCGAGGTGCTGGAGCCCGGTCAGGAAGTAACAATCAAAGTGTCTGAAAAGAACAAACGTAAAATGACGTATACCATTGCCGTGGTAGATGAGGGCTTGTTAGACATTACACGCTTTAAGACACCGGATGCCTGGAGTCGTTTTTATGCGCGTGAAGCATTGGGTGTACATACCTGGGATGTATTCGATGATGTGATGGGTGCTTTCGGAGCACGTATTGAACGCCTGCTCGCAGTAGGGGGTGATGCAGAAGGTGCAGCTAAAGAAGATGATGCCCGCGCGAATCGCTTCAAGCCTGTGGTAAAATTCTTTGGTCCGTTTACACTCGATGGAAGTTCCGATGAGCATACGTTTATCATGCCTCAATATATAGGTTCGGTAAGAACGATGGTGGTAGCCGGTTATGAAGGTGCCTACGGTAAAGCCGAGAAAGCGACACCGGTACGTAAACCATTAATGGTGCTCGCTACGTTGCCGCGTGTGTTGGGCCCTGAAGAAACATTGAAATTACCCGTAACATTATTTACACAGGAGAAAGGTATACGCAATGTCAAGATTGATGTGAAAGCAACCGGACCTATATCTGTAGCAGGTGGTGGAGCAAGTAAATCTGTAGCCATGCCTGCGAGTGGCGATCTTACAGTCGACTTTGATATAGCGGTGAAACCAGAAGCCGGTATAGCGAAGGTTGAAGTAACGGCCAGTTCGGGTAAATTCAGTTCTACCGATGTAATTGAGATTGAAGTTCGCAATCCGAATCTGCCGGTAACAAAAATAACGGAGTCGCTACTGGACGCTGGCAAGTCGTGGACTGCCGAAGCTGCACCGTATGGTATAGCTGGTACCAATACAGCCGTGCTCGAGGTATCGAATATGCCTCCGATCAACCTCGGTTCGCGCCTGCGTTACCTGATTCAATATCCGCATGGATGTATTGAACAGACTACATCGTCTGTATTACCGCAGCTATACCTGAGCCAGGTAAAAGTGCTTACCGAGATCGAGCAGAAAAATATACAACGCAATGTTACCGCTGGTATCGAACGACTCAAGTCATTTATACAGCGCGATGGCGGCTTTGGCTATTGGCCGGGAGCAGAAGTTTCTGATCCATGGGGGACAACCTATGCCGGGCATTTCCTGATTGATGCAGAAGCAAAAGGTTACTACGTTCCTGCCGATATGCTGAAACGCTGGAAGAAGTATCAGAAGAATAAAGCACTGGAGTGGAGACGCAACGATACATACTATAACAGTGACCTGATGCAGGCGTATCGATTATATACGTTGGCACTGGCAGGTGCACCGGAGATGGGGGCTATGAACCGCCTTCGCGAACAGACTAACCTGACTCCTACTGCTGTGTGGATGTTAGCCGCATCGTATGCAAAAGCCGGTCAGCCGGAAGCAGCGAAGAAGTTGATCGCAAATCTTTCTACCAAGATAAAACCGTATCGTGAGCTGAGCTATAGCTATGGATCAGATGTTCGTGATAAAGCTTTGATACTGGAAACACTCGTATTGCTGAATGATAAAACAAAAGCATTTGAAATGTTAAAAGAGATATCCAAATACCTGAGTGATTACGGTTATTGGATGAGCACACAGGAAACTGCATTCTGTCTGAAAGCTGTTGGTTCATTTGCCGGTCTTGAGAAACGCGGTGCTCTTAAGTTCTCCTATACTTTGAATGGCAAGACTATAAATGCGAGCACGGAGTTACCGATCGCACAGGTACAAATACCGATCAAAGGATTGAAGAAAGAAAGTATACAGATTGTGAATGAAAGCAGTGGCATGCTGTTCACACGTCTTATACAGGAAGGCACACCGGCCCGTGGACAAGAAGAAGATGCACAAAGCAACCTTTCGTTAAGTGTTCGCTATACCGATGCAGACGGTAAAGAAATAGACCCCGCACGACTTGAGCAGGGAACCGAATTCCTGGCAGAAGTTACCGTGGCACATGCTGGTACGCGTTCTTCATACGAGAATTTAGCATTGAGTCAGGTGTTCCCGTCAGGGTGGGAGATAAACAATCTTCGCTTGCAAGGTGATGAAGAATTTGTGAAGTCATCACCATTCGATTACCAGGATATTCGCGATGACCGGGTATATACATACTTCACGTTATATACTAACGAGCGCAGAACTTTCCGTGTGATGTTAACAGCAAGCTATGCCGGTACATACTACCTCCCGGCCATAAGCTGCGAAGCGATGTACGACAAGAGCATCTACGCCCG
>CAMLLI010000299.1 GCA_946480685.1 uncultured Flammeovirgaceae bacterium
AGACAGGAAGGTTTTGTTTTCGGTAAGTATAAACCGGGTATAGTTCAGGTCTGCCTCACAACGTATGATTTTATCAACTTCAAGAAATACCACGCCATCGTAGGTAGTTATGGCGAGGTTCTTCTCTTTACCGGCAAAGAAATTGGACAACTGCCGGCTATATACCTCGCGTTTATTCTTCTGACTTTGAAATCGTGTTATAGCTTCCTTTAACTCCGTTGGATTTATCGGTTTAAGTAAATAGTCGAGCGCATTGTAGCGGATGGCACGAATGGCATATTGATTATAGGCTGTGGTAAAAATCACCTTGCAGTCTGTATCCGGCGTTGCGGCCAGCAGATCGAAGCCGCTCATCACCGGCATTTCAATATCAAGGAATAGCAGGTCGGGCTTGAAGTGATTCAGCTTTGTTAATCCTTCTTCACTGCCCTGTGCTGTCTCCAGCAAGAACTGTCCGGGAAAGTTATTCTCCATGGTAATCTTGAGCAGGTTGGTGGCCTTGCTCTCGTCATCAATAATCAGCGCTTTTATCATGCAACTATTGGGCTACTGGTAAATTCCAATATCATATGTATACCGACAAGTGCGGAGCTGAGGGTTGGTTTTGCTGTATATAAAACACTTCTTACACCGTGTAGAATATACTTGCAGAGGGTAAGTAAATATACTATAAAACTCTATCGTTACTCCATTTGCTTCGGATGAACCTGCATATTTACCGGATGATCCGTTTATACAACCCGACCTTTTACATGATTCATCCAACCATCAATTTTATGTTTTTGTGTTCATTTAAGTAGCCGCAATTTTATCTTTTAATGGAGTTATCGTTTGATGGTGCAACTCTGTTTTTACCGGTAACTGCACAAGCACCGTTGTGCCGGTTGCGGTACCGCTTCCATCCGTTTCATCGATGATGCGCAGGTTAAACGTTTCATTTTGTTTCCGCATCAGCGCAATACGATCACGAATGATTTTAATGCCCATCGACTGATACGTTCTCACACGTTTCGCTTGTATAGCAGCGGCCTGCTGGCGTCCTATACCATTATCATGAATTATGCACACCAGGCGATCGTTATCTTCCAGAGAAAAACGGATGCGCAGGGTACGATCACCTTTCTTATGCATGAGCCCGTGCCACAAGGCATTCTCTACGAAAGGCTGCAAGAGGAACGAAGGTATAATTACATCTTCAGGATCAATAGCATCATCTACTTCTATAGCATAGTGGAATTGTTTATCGAAGCGGAGCGATTCCAACTCCAGGTATAATTCGAGCAGGGTAAGTTCTTCATCCAGCGGTATAAAGTTCTTCTCCGAAGTCTGCAATACCATGCGTAGTAATTTTGAGAACTGGTACAGGTAGTGCATGGCTTCATCCTGTTTATGCACGGCAATGAGCTCCTGTATAGACGTGAGACAATTGAACACAAAATGCGGATTCATCTGTGCGATGAGTGCTTTCAGCTCCAGCTCTGCAATGAGTTTGTTCATGCGGATCTTTTCGCGAATGCGTTGGCGTACAACGTTCAGGATACACGCAATCGCTATGCCCGCCAGTATTATAGCCATTGTCCTGAACCACCATGTACCCCAGAACGGTGGCATGATCTCAATATCAATGGAAGCTCCTTGTTCATTCCAAATGCCATCGTTGTTGGAGGCTATGACCCGGAAGGTATATTTACCCGGATCGAGGTTGGTATAGGTAGCCGATCGCTTGTTATCTACCAGGTTCCAGTTGTTCTCAAAACCTTCCAGCCGATACGCGTACCGGTTCTTCTCCGGTTGAATAAAGTTGAGCGCTGCATACTCGAAGGTAAGCACTGACTGATCGTATGCCAAGGTGATCGCGCGTGTCTCATTTACCGGAGCGGATAATATTGAATCAGCTCCCCCGGGAAGTATATCCGTGTTGAATATTTTCAAAGCAGTAAATGCAACGGGCGGTGGATATGGATTTCCTTTTACCTGGCGGATCACATCAGGTGTAAACCACGTGAAGCCGTTGGTTCCTCCAAACATAATTTCTCCCTGCCGGCTTTGAAACGCTGCATTGATATTGAACTGGTAATTCTGCAGGCCATCACTGGCGTTGTAATTCTTAAACGTGCGATTGGACACATCAAAGTAAGCAAGTCCGCGGCCGGTACTGATCCACAGGTTGTCGTGTTCATCGGGAAGTATACCAGAGATAATGTTGTCGGGTAGCCCATCCGTTTCAGTGTACGCTATAAATGCATCAGACGATTCATCAAACCGGTTCAAGCCTCCTGCAAATGTACCGATCCAAAGATTGCCTTTACGATCCTGCTGAATCGTACGGATCCAATGATTACTGAGACTCTTGGCTTTATCACCACTCTTCATCACTGTAAATTGTTTATACGGAGCTTCGAGTAAATTTAGTCCAGCCTGTGTACCGACCCAGAGCCGTTTCCGGTTGTCCTCATAGAGGCAGCGCACCATGTTGTTGCTCAGGTTGGAGTTTGTAATGTTCCAGGAAGTAAATGTATTGCTAGCAGCTTCATAACGACTCAGTCCGTTGTTCGTACCAATCCACAGGCGATCCTCATGATCCAGTAGCAGTGACCATATCACATTATCGCTCAGGCCGGAATCGTCTTTGTCGGTATAGTGTATAAATTGTTGGGTACGCGGATTATAGCGACACAAACCTCCCAGGTATGTGCCGATCCATAATATACCTTGCTTGTCCAATTGCAGCGAAATGATTCGATTATCACTGAGACTGTTTCTGTCGTCTGCTATATGATAAAAGTTCTGAAACTGTTTCGTGCTGCGATTGTAATAGCACAGACCGCCTCCATCCGTACCAATCCAGAGATTACCGTTAGAGTCCTGCGCAAAAGATGTAATCGAACTGTTGCCATTGCGTGTGGGCACTTTAACATGAAAGAAAGCTTTTGCATTCTGATTATAGAAATTTATACCACCGGTATAGGTGCCGATCCATACACCTCCCCTGCCATCACTGCTAATCGAACGGATCACGTTATTGTTGAGACTTTCTGAGTTATAGGGTGAATGAACGACATGATGAAAAATCTCTGCTTTAGCATCCAGCATATCTATACCCTCGCCATCGGTACCAATCCACAGCATACCGTTATCATCTGCCCAGAGCGAAGTAATCAGGTTACCCGCTATACTTTGCGGATCGGCAGCATCGTGTTTATATACTTTGAATCGTTTCGCATCCGGATTATACAGATTCACTCCGCCTCCATACGTTGCGATCCATACTCTGCCCATTTTATCTTCCACAATCCTTCTTACATTATTATCACTCAGCGAATATGGATCATTTGTATCATGTCCAAAGTGAGTGAATTTAGTACGGGCTGAATTATATATATAGGCTCCATTGGAGGTTCCGATCCAGAGATTACCGTGACGGTCTTCTGTAATGGCGGGAATGGTGTTATAGACCACATCCTCGGTGTTGAACATTTCGGAAAACGATTTTATAAAATATACCGAGTCGCCTTCGAATCGATATAACCCGTTATCACTGCCAATCCAAAGGTGATTTTGTTTGTCCTGGAAAATGGCGCGTACAGGCGTACCGTTGAAATAGTGTTTATCGAATGTGTCTGATGTACGGTTATACAGATCAAGTCCTTTTTCGGAGCCAACCCACAGCCGGTGTTGACGATCTTCCAGCACAACATAGCTCACATTACTGCTGATGCTTTTGGTGTCCTTTTCATTCGCGCGGTAGTTGACGAAGCTATAGCCATCGTAGCGCACCACACCATTCTCCGATGCAATCCAGATGAACCCGCGACTGTCGCGTATTACACCATTGATCGTATTGCTTGGTAAACCATCGTCTACAGTGATATGATGAAATTTGATGTCGTGCTCCTGTGCCTGTAAAGTCTGCAACGTATATAGCAACAACAAGGCACACAGCCAGTATATATTCGGTGGCGCAACAGACATTCGGTGTAAGAGTTTAGGAAGAGTAATATACCATTACCCTGCAACAATTACACTCACCCGATACTGCGAAAGTATATTATGAAGTTGATCCGCTTTCAGAAACGCTGAACGTCAACCATCATGAGACTGGCTGCTTAGTCCATTTTCAGGAACGCCCCGATCTTCTCTGTATCGCCCACGATCCAGATGATGTCTCCTTCCTCCAGCGTTGTGAATGAATCCGGGTTGAGTATGCGTTCTCCCTGGCGTTCAATACCTACGATCAGGGCTTTTGCTCTTTCGCGAATGGCTGATTCGCGAATTGTCTTTTTATAGAGCGGAGAATTTTTAACGATTGTATAATTAAGCAAGCCTATATTTTCACGATCAGCTTCATCCTTTACCGGAAGCACTGATGCTTCGAGTATATTTTTAACGCGTTGCAGTTGTTCGTCCGTTCCGATCACCGAGATACGATCACCAGGATATAGCTTTTCAAAGCGATCCGGCGTTACAATTGAAATACGACCACGCTCGATATAGGCTATATTTACGCCATACTGCTCTCGCAGCGCCAGCTCTGTAAGTGGCTTGCCCGAGAGAGAAGACTCCGGTACAATTTCGAAATCTGCGAGGTGAGCGTCCCATGGAGTAATTTCCGGGCGTGCCGGTTTCTGATTCTCACGTTCGTTGAGATTACCGAGGAAGCGCTGTTCAATGCGATCATAAAACGACTGCAGCTTCTGCGAGAATATAACCGTTCCCAGCGCCATGGCTACTACCGCGATGACAAACGCAACGGAAGGCGAGTAATACAACTGCATCAGGAAACCTACGTGCACTGTAGCAACGGCAATGCGCACGAGTTCTATAGCGATGAGCGGGCCGCGGTTCAATCTTCTGTTCAGCCAAAGATGTGAATATGCTTCGCGCTCGATTCTGCGTATAGCGAGTGCCCAGATGAAGGGTGCAATGAGCAGCAGGGTAATGATCACGGTAATGACGCGGGCATTCGCACCATCTCCGAAGGTCTCTGTAAACGGGAAGAGATACTTTTGAGACAAGAGTATAAGACCGACGATGATAACCGAATGTATCACAAAGTTCATCACATAGGCGCGAAGCAATACACGCCAGTCGCTATAGGAAGACAATTGTTGTGTGGTAGAGCTATACCGCGTTATCGCTTTTGTCCAACGTGTTGGTAAAATCCGTTCGATAAAAGTATAGAACGGTCCGGATTGTTTGATAAGAAACGGTGTGGTAAATGTTGTTACAGCCGAAGCCGCCACCGCGATGGGATACAGAAAGGCGCTGGTAACTTTTAGCGAGAGTCCTAACGATGCAATGATAAAGGAGAATTCACCGATCTGCGCGAGACTCATACCCGCTTGTACCGAATGCTTCAGTGATTGTCCGGAGAGCAATGCACCAATAGCAGTAGCGAGAAATTTACCAACGATGGTAAGCAGTGTAACGATGAGTACAGGCCCGGCATATTCGATCAACACTTTCGGATCAATCATCATACCTACCGACACAAAGAATATAGCACCAAATAAATCCTTCACTGATTTTATAAGATGCTCGATGCGCTCGGCCTGTGTTGTTTCTGCAAGTATAGATCCCATGATGAATGCACCGAGTGCAGCCGAGAAACCTACGGCCACTGCGAGTACAACCATGAGCAGGCAAAGTGCCAATGAGACAATGAGCATGGTCTCATCGTTCATCAACTTCTGTGTACGCTTGAGAAATGTAGGTATAAAGAATATACCGGCAAGAAACCAGAGTATAAGAAAGAACGCAAGCTTGAGCAATTGCATGAGTAATTCTCCTCCGGCGAACTGCTGGCTTACAGCTAATGTAGAAAGTAATACGAGTAATAATATAGCGACCAGATCTTCTACGATGAGAATACCAAAGACAAGTCCTGCAAATTTACGTGTGCGTACACCGAGTTCATCAAACGCACGAATGATAATCGTGGTAGATGACATGGACAGAATCGCTCCGAGAAATATACTATCCATCTGCGACCATCCCATCAACAAGCCGGCTCCATAGCCAACGGCAATCATCAGTATAA
>CAMLLI010000300.1 GCA_946480685.1 uncultured Flammeovirgaceae bacterium
ATACACTTTGATTTCCTTCTGTAGTCGGTGAAGTGTATATATCCCGCGTATCGGCTACATATAGCGATGTGCAGGTAAATCTGCGGGTAAATGCTTCTTTAGCCAGTACATAGGCCAGTTCCAGGTCGGGTGCATGTACAATGCCTTCGTGCTGAAATGGTTTTCCTTCCTTCGGTTGTACAAATACTTCAAATGTGCCGAACTGATCGAGCGCGGCTTTCGGCACAATACTTTCTCCGGTTACAGCCGGCTGCAAGCGATTTACCCTGGGGTCAAGCGACTTCACTATATGTATAGGTTTATTGTCATGATATGTTTCAGCGTTGCTACCTGCAATCCCTGCTTTTCAGCGTCCAACTGATTTATAGTCCGTTTCTCAACGTCTTTTACCTTTCTGCTTTCCATACCTTTTATAAAAACTTATTCTTGCTTAATATCGTTTTTACAATTCCACCATCAATATGAAATACCTGGATCTACTCATGGCACTGGACCTGCTGTCAAGGTATTACCCGCGATACCATTCGAACGAGTTGGTTCTGTTAGCCGAAGACATCTGGAAATGGATTAACAATGAATTACCGGAAGACAGCAGTGCGTTGATTTATTTGAAGAGCATTTATAATTCGCCCACGGAAGCATTGACTGCGGTGTGGAAAGAAATTCTGCTGATCACCGGATCGTTCACGGCTTTCCGAAGGAATTAGGCCAGCGGAGTAACGTAAGCTGTTTGGGAAGAACGCAATGCGTCACGCACCCATCGGCCTCGTTCTTCAGCAATTCTTCGTACTTCCAGGCGCTCTTTGTTGCAAGGACCATCGCCATTAATCACGCGCTTGAATTCCTCCCAGTCAGGTTCGGTATAGTCCCATCTTCCGGTCTCCGAATTTTTCTTTAGCTTCTCATCCGGAATCGTAAATCCTAACTCTAAAATTTTGGGTACATACATATCGAGAAACTGATTTCGGGTATCATCGTTAGACGACATCTTTACTTTCCATTTCATCAATACTTGTGTATGCGTTGATATTTTATCAGCAGGACCAAAGAAGTGCATCATCGGAGTCCACCAACGATTTATAGCTTCCTGAAACATTTCGCGCTGTTTAGCCGTGCCGGTCGCGAGGTATATAACACAATGATGTCCATACTTCAGGTGAAAAGATTCTTCAGCACAAATCCGTTCGAGTGCACGACAATACGGACCGTAACTTCCTTTGGCATTTGCAAGTTGATTAACAATAGCACCTGCATCGACAAGCCATGATATAAAACATGCATCGGCCCAGGTATAGGCCGGGTAATTAAAAATGTTAGAGTATTTTGATTTGCCGGTGATGAGATCATCGATCATCGCTTCGCGCGATTTACCTAATGTTTCAGCAGCACTATATAATAGTTGAGCATGCCCGACTTCATCCTGTACTTTTGCAATGAGTGCAAGTTTTCGTTTGAATCCAGGAGCGCGGGTTATCCAGGTGCCTTCGGGTAGTGCTCCGATTATTTCGCTGTGAGCGTGCTGCTCAATCATGCGGATGAGTTGCTTGCGATAAAGCTGGGGCATCCAGTCAACAGGTTCTATCTTTTCCCCACGATCAATGCGCGCCTCGAATGCAGCAAGTTTTTCCGGGTCTTCCTGCAAGCTCTCCGTTTGAATGCCTTCGAATGTATTACCACCTCCGTACATAGCGTTATCAGTTAATCGTTATCCGCTAACTGAGTAAACAAAATAAGGCTTTCGATTAACGGATAACCGTTAACGAGTTACGAATTAAAAATGGTAATACAAACGATTGTTAGTCGAAAATCAGGCGTTTTTCTTCAAGCCGTTCACCAGCATGTCAGCGAGTTGCAAGCCGAGTTGGAGCGGATCGATAGCGGATCCCGGATCATACCACATCGGCATCCAGTTCAGGGAAGAAAAGAGTGTCATCACCGCAAGCTTTTTATCGATCGAGTCTTTGAACTCGCCCGACTTCACACCTTGTTCAATGATACTTTTAAAGCGGTTGATATAGTTGATGCGCATCAACAAAAAGTCGCGCAGGTATGGCTGACTTAAGTGACGGTGCTCATTCATGAATACTGCTGATGCTGTAAGATCTTTCGCCATCACCTGAATGTGACCGATGATACCGTTGCGGAGTTTTTCGCTTGCTGATACATTTTTACTTTCTACTTCGGCCAGCGACTTCTGAAATTCTGCAGCCATATCGAAACACAAGCTGCGAAGTATTTCCTCTTTTGATTTGATGTGTGAATACAAACTGGCGGCTTCGATGCCCAGCAAATGGGCAAGATCACGCATCGAAGCAGCAGCATAACCTTTCTCTTTAAAAAGTTCGGCTGCTTTTCTGATTACTTGTTCTTTCCTCGATAAGTTTGAAATAGCTTCACTCATAAGTTCAATCGACAATTACCTTAAAGTTACGGAATAATCAATTCCCCTTAAAAGTAGTAACTAGAAATTATGCAGTGAAAGGAAGTAAAGAAAAATTAGAAGTAAATTTCAAGTAACGACTGTTAGTTATATATACGTCCGAATGTAGGGTATACATTCGGACGAATAGTTACTGCTTTAAAAAATCACACCAAAGCTAAAGGCATTGAGTTTGGGACCTTTGCCTTCTTCGAAGAGTTCGTTGATATCATAGTTGAAGAAGAGATCCGTAGAACGATATCCTATCTGCAGGCGTGCTCCGTAGCGGAAATTGTTCAGGTAAAAACTATCTCTGTCTTTTTCTTTTTCACGACCATCGTCTTTATATACCAGCTTCGAGTGACTTGATATTCTATAGCCGATGTATGGACCGAGACCTATACGAAACGATTCACCATCATTCTCCCACACACGTGATTTACGACTGTTGTCGCCAAAGTCAATCACCGGTATAAGCGATGCTGTTACATACGATGCTGTTAATTTACTTTTGATGAAATCAACATCGCGTGTGTCTTGTACAAACTGTACACCATCATCTGTTTTCTGAATCAGAATGTTGTCTTCCTGAAATTTGAAATTATACCAGCTTACACCAAGACCCCATTCGAGGAAAAACTTTTTACCCAATCTTGATCGCTGTATAGAAGACATGCCGACATACCACGAGCCCCACGGTCTTACAGCATAGTTTGAATTGCCCGAAGGGAAGTCACCATCCTGCAAGTAATTATTCGTACCGAGATCGAAGTTGAACGATTGCCACGTGCGGCCCCAACGTCTGCCATGGTGTACGTGCCAGTCGCCATTGTTGTCGTCATTGTCATCATCGTCATCGTTATGGTTTCTGTCATCGCCTTCGCGTGTCCAGTAAACTTCCTCGCTATCTCCTTCTTTACGGGTAGAGTCTTGTGCAAGTGCTGTGGTATCGTTGTTCTCTAACTTGGTAAGTATATTTTTAAAGAGCTCGTTATAGTTATAGTTCTTTAATACTTCCAGGTCTTTCCGATCTTGTATCGTAAATATTACGCGACTCGTTTTTGCCAGTTCAACAATTACTGTATCCCGCTTCTCCTGTGCTATAGCGGTTATGCTCAGTAAAGCAGCCGCTGCTATTATCAATACCTTTTTCATACCTGATTACTTGTTTTGTCCACGTTTTTCATTTTTAAAATTCAGCGCGAGAATTTCATTTTTCTTCTGCCTCAGTTCGCCAACCGGATCCTGATTGTTTTTTAGATCCTGTGCTTTCTTTAGCAGCTTTTTAAACGTAGATGGTTTTTGTTCTTCATCGGTTGCTTCCGGTGAAAGATTTTTATTCAGGTAATTATCAGTTTCGTCTGCACTAAACACCAGTGTTATACTTTGTTGTGTAGCCACTACACGTTCGTGCTGTGTTGCTGCTACATCTGGTGTTTCTACTATAGCTATAGCAGGAGCTTCTTCTGCGGGTGGTTCAGTTGTTTCGGCAACCAGCTGAGGTTGTGTTGCTGCATCATCAACAGGTTGTGTTGTTATAGTCTGCGGAGATTCTTCTTTATACTTGTTGGTTGCTTTAGCTTCTGTTTTTTTTACAGGCTGTGTTACAGGTTCAGTATATATATCCGTATCTGTTTTTGGTGTTGCGTCAGGAGCAGTGATCTGCTCTGTATTTTTCTGCGGTATACTTTGCTCGGGTTGCTGTTTGTCGGTATTCACCAATTGCTGCGATGGAGCAGTATTGTTATGCAGTACAGACCAAAGTATATATCCGGCCACGACCAGCACCAGCAGAGAAGCCGCTACCTTCCACCATATACCACCGGTATTATTTTTTTTGTCAAGGCCGGCTTCAATCTTATCCCATGCACTTGCCGGAGCAGGTCTTGAAAAACTCTCCAGTTTATCGCGAAACAATTTGTCAGGTTGCTGATTCATCGTTACTGATTTTTTGATTGGACACCCAATCGTGTTCAACTAATTTTTTTTGAAGATATACCCGTGCTCTGCTCAGCTGCGACTTCGATGTGTTCTCGCTGATGCCCAACTGCTCGGCTATTTCTTTGTGCGAGTATCCATCGATCGCATACATGTTGAATACGATGCGATAGCCCGCGGGTAATTCCTGAATGATGTTGAGGAGATCTTCGGTTTCGAGGTGATCGCTGAGGCGATCGTAATCCGGTTCGCGGTCGGCTTGTTCCAGTTCTGTTTCCAGGTACATAGACCGGTTTCTGCGCAGGTGGGTAAGCGATTCGTTCACGACAATTTTTCTGATCCACCCCTCAAAACTTCCCTCACTCTTAAATTGATCGATCTTATCGAAGACCTTCATAAAAGCAGTGACCAGAACATCTTCTGCTTCCATCGGATCTTTTATATACCGGTAGCATAGTCCATACATTTTGGACGAATAAGTTTCATAAAGGTGTTTCTGAGCGCTCTTATCGCGCTTTAAACACCCTTGTATCAACTCATCTTCGTTTGCCCGGTAAATCTTTAATCGCATTTAAATGATTCTGCCACTAAGATGCGTATACGAACCGGGAGGTTGCGTGGGCTAAAAAAATATTTGTTAAAAAATGAGCGTGAGTCAGTAAGCTGCCAGGTAGTCAACCGTAAGCGTAATCCACGAAGCCTTTCGCGAATTTACATTGACACAGTTGATGCAGCCGTTGCTGTCGTACAGGTTGGCGAAGAGTCCTTTGTCTTCTTTTACAAAAACAGAATATTTTCCGGGAGGCAGCTTTACTTTAAAGGAGCCATCGGATTCACTCAATACTTTGGCTACAAAGGCGGTTTGTATGGCTGTAAAGAATCCGTCCTGTTGCGTAGCATCATTCAGATTGGCAGCATTGTAAATATGAATTTCACGAACGATACCTTGCTGCGGGTTTCTCGTTTTATCAGGTCCGGGCATTTGATCGCCACTTACCCAAAATACCTGGCCTTGAAGAATGCCGGGCTTTTGAGCCGCTGCATTTTCGAGTAAACTTATCAATGCTATAAACAGGAGAAGTTTTCTCATACATCTAATTTACTAAATTCAACAGAAAGCTGCCGCATTTACTATATATACTTTTAGCTGGTGTAACAAGTAAAGAACGGAACGCCTCTATAAATCTTGTAAACAAACTATAAATTCCGATCAGGGATTAGACGATCTGGAAGATTATATAGACGAGTACTACTAACAGGAAGATGATCATAGGTTTGGGGGATTTGGGATTTAAACGTTAAAATTCAGATTCAGTTACGGTCTTGGATGGGCAGTAATGCCGGGATCAGGAAAGTGCATCCGCAACATACAACTATAACGGGAGTAAGGATACCATAATCCTTACTCCCGGTAATTATATACTTGTTAATGATCGCGCTTGGTTACAGTAGAGGGATTGCCCTTGTAATCGATATCGCTGGCAATGCCCTCTTCCATTTCCAGATGGTCGGTAACATTTACTTTGGCAGATGAGGCACCGTTCACTTCTATAACTGCGTTGCGTACTTTAAAGTCGAAAGCACGCAGCGATGAAGCGCCCTGCACCGTTGCATCCATGTTATTACCGGAACCCTCCAACGAAAGCTTTGACGCTCCGCTCAGGTGC
>CAMLLI010000301.1 GCA_946480685.1 uncultured Flammeovirgaceae bacterium
TCCCTTGAACGGAAACTCATCGCTATGGATTGTGAGCTTATCGATAGGTGCTGTAACCAGCGCATCAATCAATCCTTCCTTCAGTTCTTCACATGCCTGCCTGAGAGCCGAGAAAGCCGCCTTACCCGTTTCTTTAGAAGCCTTGCCGGGATTGATCTCGATAGAATCTTCCCAACTGTTTATCACATTAATAGTCTTGGGCGCGAACTGTCCTTTGTTACGCACCTGTGTATAGTTAAACTCTTCGATGTTCAACTGTTTCTTATAGAATGAAAGTACACGGGCTGATCCGTAGATAACGGGAGTGATCATGTTGAGCAGGCGATTGTCGGCAAGAGCCTTGATCACTACTTCCGGACCAACACCATTCAGGTCACCAAGTGTAATACCAATGCGGGGTTTCTGTGCTTGAGTCATGTAAAAACAAAATGAATTCTTTGCGATTTAGTAAATATTGGTGGAAAGTCCGAGAAGACGGGGAAGTCGGGAGGACGGGGAAGTCCGAAAGTCGGGAAGACGGGGAGTCGGGAAGTCCGAAAGACAGGAAGTTAAGAAGTCAGGGAGTAAGAAGTAAGGAGTAAGAAGTAAGAATGAATGACAGGATAGTATATCTTGATAGCGCTTGCCTGGCTGTAAAAGTATACCTGTGGATACTGGAAGGCACTACATGCGAATCGATAAGTTCATATTCATTTATACCAGCCTATAAAATTTTCAATATCTAAATCTTTTTTTACTTCTTACTCCTTACTTCTGGCTTCTTACTTCTAGCTTCTTACTTCTATGTCCGTCTTTCGGACTTCCCGTCTTCCTGACTTTCGGTCTTCTCTACTTTCCGTCCTCCATTCACCAACTATTCGTACTTTTAACCCTGCATGGAAAAATCATTTGATAAGGTACGACCGAAGAAGTCGCTGGGGCAACATTTTTTGCACGACCAGAATACTGCACGTAAAATTGTTGAGTCACTGAAAATTAAGGACGGTGCTAACCCGGTATTGGAAATCGGACCGGGCATGGGCGTACTTACGCAATACCTTGTTACGAATGATAAACTGAATCTGAAACTGATCGAGATCGATCGCGATTCAGTGAAGTATCTGCATAAGCACTATGCGTCTATGGGACAGAATATAATTGAAGGTGATTTTTTGCAGATGGAATTGAAGAACGTGTTTGGTAGTGCGTTCGCGATCATCGGTAACTTCCCCTATAACATTTCATCGCAGATATTTTTTAAAGTGCTCGAGCATCGAGACCAGGTCGATCAGGTGGTATGTATGCTTCAGAAAGAAGTTGCCGACCGTATAGCCGAGAAGCCGGGCAGTAAAACCTATGGTATATTAAGTGTGTTGCTGCAGGCATACTATACGGTGCAATATTTATTTAAAGTCCCACCCGGAGCATTTACACCACCACCGAAAGTAATGTCGGCTGTGATACGACTGGAACGTAATGAAACCGTGAAGCTTGATTGTGATGAGCAACTCTTTGTGAAAGTAGTAAAGCAAGGTTTTAACAACCGGCGGAAGACCTTGCGCAATGCACTAAAACCTCTAATTTTGCCTGCCGAAATTTCGTCCCTTAAACTGCTTGACAAGCGGGCTGAGCAGCTTTCCGTGGAGGAGTTTGTTCACCTCACACAATTAATTGAATCGAGCCGTGGAACAACAAGCACTGGAGTTTGAATTAACCAAAGAATTTCGCGATCGCTTTCAGCAAGCTCTGGATGAACGTGACGATGCCTTCATTCGTAATTCACTGCACGATGTAAAGGCTGCTGATATAACAGCCCTGGTATATGAATTTACTCCGGAAGAAGCAAAGTACTTCATGGAGTTACTCTCGGTTGAACTACAATCCGAAATCATTCGTGATCTCGACTCAGAGACGCGTAAAAAATATCTGAAACTATTCGATCCGCAGGCTATAGCCATACTATTGAATCAGCTGCTTTCGGATGATACGGCAGATATACTTCATGAACTGCCGGTAAAAGTGCGCGAAGAAGTACTCGTAGGACTCGAGCCTGTGCTGCGTTCGCAAGTAACCGAACTGCTCCGATACGAAGAAAATGTAGCCGGGGGGTTGATGGCGAAAGAACTGATACGCGCACGTATCAATTGGACAGTAGTACAATGTGTAGACGAGATACGCAAGCAGGCAGAAAATGTATCAAAGTTCTACCAGGTATATGTAGTGGATGATCACGATAAATTATTAGGACGATTATCACTGCAGGACCTTATCATCTCCGATGCCCGCAAAATTGTTGCCGATATATATGAGAAAGATATAGTCTCGGTCGAAACCTATATGGAAGATTGGGAAGTGGCCGAGATCATGAAGAAGTATGAACTCGTTTCCGTACCCGTGGTAAATGTGCAGGGCTACCTGGTAGGGCGCATCACGATCGATGATATCGTGGATGTAATCACCGAGCAGGCAGAGGAAGAACGTCAGATGATGGCGGGTATCAGCGAGAATGTTGAAGAAGATGATAGTATCTGGCGTAACACGCGTGCCCGCTTGCCGTGGTTGCTCATTGGTATATTTGGCGGTTTGATGAACGCAAAGTTTATGGGCTTGTTCGAAGCAGAACTTGTTCGTGTTACCGCTATAGCATTCTTTACACCATTGATACAAGCCACCGGTGGAAATGTAGGTATACAATCATCATCGCTCATCGTGCAAAGTCTCGCGAATCCCGATTTTGTTGACGAAGGTTTATGGAAACGTCTCATTAAAGTATTTTTTGTAGCAATACTCAACGGACTTGTTTTATCAACACTTGTATGGGGTGCAAATATATTGTTGTTCCAGGAGTATACATTGTCGCTCGTAGTATCTATAGCTTTGTTTAGTGTAATTGTATTTGCTTCGTTTATAGGAACTATAACACCCCTTATATTAAATCGATTTGGTTTTAACCCCGCACTGGCAGCAGGTCCGTTCATTACAACAACAAACGATCTGCTCGGGCTTACACTATATTTCTTTACAGTTCACCTTTTTCTCTGATGGCTCTTCCGAAATGTTTAATTATTGATCCCATGCACGAAAGTATTTTTCCGATGTTGTCGGAGATCGGCTGGGAAGCAGTATCCATGCCTGCTATTACACGTGATGAAATAAAAACAAAGCATCATGGTTTTGATGGATTGATCGTGCGCAGTAAAACGATTATCGATCGTGATTTGCTGGGTGAAAATCCCACCGTAAAATTTATAGGACGTGCAGGTGCCGGTCTTGATAATTTGGATCTGGATTACCTGACAGAAAAAGGTATAGCCGTATTGCATGCATCGGAAGGTAATCGTGATGCGGTAGGCGAATATACCACAGGTGCGTTGTTAAGCCTGATGCGAAATATACCACGTGCCAACAGCGAAGTGCGTAATCGTATATGGGAGCGCGAAGGAAATCGTGGTGAAGAACTGATGGGAAAAACGGTTGGGATCATCGGCTATGGCAACATGGGACAATCTTTTGCCAAACGAATTTCAGGCTTCGGATGTAATGTTTTAGCATACGATAAGTATAAAACAGGTTATGGTGATGCCTATGCAAAAGAAGCTTCGATGGATACATTGTTTGCCGAAGCTGATATTCTGAGCTTGCATATACCTTTAACACCAGAGACCAGAAAGATGGTTGATCTTTCATACCTCCACCGTTTCAAGAAGAAAATTATACTTGTTAATACCGCACGTGGAGAGATTGTATCGCTCACCGACCTGGCACAGGCCATGCAAAGCAACCAGGTGCGTGGTGCTGTACTCGATGTTCTGGAAAATGAAAAGCTCAACACCTTTTCTCCGGAGCAGAAGTTGGCATTCGATACACTGGCCGAAAAAACCAATGTAATATTCACCCCGCATATTGCAGGCTGGACGTTTGAGTCGCACGTAAAAATTAATGTAGCTTTGATACAGAAAATCGAAGCGCTCGGATTAGCGCATTAATTTTTTTATCCTTAATATTAAATAAACCAATCAGAGCTAAGCCATGCGTTTTTTAGAAAAGCGGATGAAGGATGTAAATGAGTTCTTTAACTCGATTATAGAGAAACCTTTACTGACATCTTCGCTGGTATTGATACTTGTAACGATCATCGTACTGGGGCTTAGTACTAAATATTATCTGCATGAGTTTGATACGTTCGTGCCGCAGATTTTAGCGGAGGCACATGGAATGATTTTCGATATTGCTGTGATTGGTATTCTGATTTTCTGGTTGAATCAGAATGGGGAGATACGTCAGCGTATACGTACCTATAAAGATGAGATTGATGACTTCCGTTTGTGGGAGTCTGAAGAAGCTGCATTTCGTACGGTGGGTAATATCAAGCGTTTAAATCGTCATAAGATTCATGAGATAAACCTTGTAAACTGTTATCTGCCGCGCACCAACCTGAACTATGTTAACCTGGCTTCTTCCAATATGAACTCAGCCAACATATCGCAATCAACACTGATTGAATCGAACCTGGAGAATGCGCGTCTTAACCAGACCAACTTTGAAAATTCAAATCTGAACCAGGCAAATCTGAAAGGTGCGTATGCCAGTGGTGCTAACTTTAAAGATGCGTTTCTGATCAAGTCACAATTCGAAAATGCATTTTTGATCAAGGCTAATTTTAATAATGCATTTCTAATGGAAGCCAACTTGCAGAACTGTTACCTGATGGGCGCTGATTTTGAAAATGCGAGTCTTTATAAAGCAGACCTGCGCGGAGCAAAAGGACTTTCGGTTGAGCAGTTATCAAAGGTAAAAACATTATACCTGGCCCGCTTTGATGAAGAGATACTGGAGCAGATCAAAACCAACCTGCCCGAGCTAGTTGGCTCCTGATTTTGTGAGATAAGAACAAAATTGTTACCTTTACAGCAGCAACGGTCCCGGAGACGGGGCCGTTGTTTCTTTTTTTTGATGGCAAGAACAAAATAAACTAAGTAACGAATCACGTTAAGCTATGAGCAAAAAAGTTTCATACTATACAAAAGAAGGTTTAGACAAACTACGAAACGAGTTGAGCGAACTGAAATCTAAAGGCCGCGCAGATATAGCACGCCAGATAGCTGAAGCACGTGATAAAGGTGATCTCAGTGAAAATGCAGAATACGATGCTGCAAAAGATGCTCAGGGTTTGCTCGAAGCAAAAATTGCTCAGCTTGAAGACCTGGTAAGCAACGCTCGTCTGCTCGATGAAAATAATATCGATACATCCAAAGTATCTATACTTTCTAAAGTTACGATCAAGAATAAGAAGAACGGTGCATCCGTTACCTATACATTAGTATCGGAAGAAGAGGCTGATCTCAAAGCCGGTAAAATTTCCACGATGTCGCCAATCGGAAAAGGTTTGTTGGGTAAGAAAAAAGGAGAGGTTGCCAAGATCACAACACCTGCCGGTGAAATTGAATTTGAAGTTGTAAATATTACCGCCTGATCGCTTCAGGTAAAGTTTACCTAACTGTTCCCAATAAATCGATAACATCATGGCATCTATCTTCACCCGCATTATTAACCGAGAGATACCAGGCTATATTATAGCAGAAGACGATCGGTATATTGCCTTTCTCGATATAAGTCCGCTGGTATTAGGACACACGTTGGTAATACCCAAGCAGGAAGTAGACTATATCTTTAACCTGGAAGATGATTCACTGGCAGGCCTCATGGTTTTTGCCAAGAAGGTAGCCAAAGCCGTAGAGAAAGCCGTGCCCTGCAAGCGAATTGGTGTTTCGGTTATAGGCTTGGAAGTACCGCATACACACGTTCACATCGTACCTATGAACTCGGCAGACGATGTAAACTTTACCCGCGCGAAACTATCGCCTTCCAAAGAAGCCCTCGCAGAAGTAGCGGAGAAAATCCGTAAACATCTGTAGTCTTCTACACAAAGAATAAAAAAAGGATGCTATAAAGTATAGCATCCTTTTTTTATTCTTACTTCTTACTTCTTACTTCTTACTTCTTACTTCTTACTTCTTACTTCT
>CAMLLI010000302.1 GCA_946480685.1 uncultured Flammeovirgaceae bacterium
GAAGTAAGGAGTAAGAAGTAAGGAGTAAGAAGTAAGGAATAAGAAACTTCCTGGCGGAAGACTTCATTTTTCGAAATATAGTATAGATGCAGAATCTTGTCATAGGTCGGTCTTCTTTCGGTCTCGCATGCCTTCTATAAATGCCTGGCGACTGCGGGCTTCGTATTCCTTGCGTTCGCCTAACATAACCTGTTGTTCGCTCGATGCAAGTCGGAAGGAGAACGAAGCGAGCTCACCGGTTTGTGCACAGATTGCGTGGACTTTTGTAACAAACTCGGCAACGGCCAGCAGGTAAGGCATCGGTCCGAAAGGTTTACCTTCAAAGTCCATATCAAGGCCGGCCACGATAACACGTTTACCACTGTTGGCAAGGGTATTGCAAACCTCTACTATAGCCTCATCAAAGAATTGTGCTTCATCGATGCCAACAACTTCACAATCTCCGGCCAGCAGAAGTATATCGCTTGCAAAGTTTACGGGTGTAGACCGTATGGCGTTAGCGTTGTGCGATACAATTTGTTCGTGATGGTAGCGTTTGTCTATTACAGGCTTGAAGATCTCAACCTTTTGGCGGGCTATAATAGCACGGTTCAGTCTGCGGATAAGCTCTTCGGTCTTGCCCGAAAACATGCAGCCTGCTATTACTTCGATCCACCCGACACGACCCTGTTCGCGCCTGCTCCCTAAATGTGGTTCTATAAACATTCGTTAAAATTAAGCATAGCCATGAAATAAAATATGCGGCAACATAAGCACGTGTTATTAAGATTTACCTTTCTTCCGGTTGGTCTGTCTTAATTCCGCCTTCTAATATCGCATCTAATTAATATCTTTAAGGCCGTTAATACTCCTCAATCGTATCGAAGCATGGATGAAAAGATAAGTCTCGAAGCAATAGCCCTCTATGGAGATGCGTACGCTGAAAGTGTGCTGAAGGGATTTTTTTCTTCGAAAGACAAGATCAGTGGACAAGAAATTCTCACGCTGTGCAGTGTGCAGCAGGTAAATCTTTTTGTGATCCGCGAGCTTTTCCGCGCATGGAAAGAAGAAACCAAAAAACTGAAGAGCGCTTACTTCGACTATGAAAACGCTGATGTAAAGGAAGCTCTCGAAAATTTTATGGGTGTGCTCTCCAAGAACATCGCCATAGATCGCTTACACTTTGCTCCGCTGTTGAAGAAAGCATCAAGCCATGCCTTGATGGTGATCTTCGATCCGTATGATTTCTTCTCGATGATCATTACGGGCAAAAACAACAAGCTCGAAGTAGAATCTTTCCGTGAAGAGATAAAATACCTGAAGGTAAACAAAGCGCCACTCGACCGTATGTTGCAGAAGATGGAAGAGAAAGGTGCCAAAGAACTGTCAGGCAATGAGGCATTTGCTATACTCGACCAGATTCTGGAGGAAGTAAATTTTACACCGGAAGACGTAGAAGACTATATCGAGAAATTCTCGGCTGTGGTGCCGCTCGACCCGGCTCGCTTTTTTGTGAGTAAAGAACCGGTAGCCAAACCGATATCTCAACCGGTGCGCCCGGTCGAAACTCCAAAAGTTGTAACCTCAACACCGCCTCCTCAACAACAAACTATACAACAGCCGCCACCGCGACCAGCACAAAATACACCGCGCGTTCAGCAGCCTCAACAGGCATCAAGTCTCAACGACAGACTCGGTCGCGAATCAAAGCAGACGGTAGCTGGTAATTTCAAGATCTTCAAGATCAAAGACAGTCTTACAATCAACCAGAAGTTCATGTTCACCAAGGTGTTATTCCATGGCGACTTCGAATTGTTCAGCAAGGCTATAGATCGTATCGACCAGTTGGATACTCTCTCAGCAGCATTACGCTATATCGATGAAGAGTATGCCTCAACATGGGATCGCGACAGCGAAGAGTTTCACGAATTTATGGAGCTGGTAGAAAAAAGATTTTCGTAGTGTCCTGTAAATCAGGCTACACGAATCTTTATGATGCCTTTGTTATTGTCGATCTTCAATTCGAAGATACGGGTAATGAATGTGCTCAGGCGTAAGCCGGCCATCTGTGGCGTATAGTCTTCCGGATAGAATACAGTAAGTTCTAATATAGCACGGATAAACTGCTCGTGTTTGCAAAATTCTTTTGCCCACTGACGGAATGTTCCTGTCCACTCTTCATTATATTTTGTAGCCGGATCACGACCATCAAAAATAAATTCGAGCTGGTTATCGCTATAATTTTTGTAACGGTATACAGCCGCCAGGTGCTGGTAAAATTCACTGAGGTGTGAATAGTCAGACGTTGTGTGCTGCTTGATTCGCTCCGCTGTCTCGTCCATTAAGCCTAATGCATTGAAACGGAGCAGGTATTCTACTTTTACATAGTCTACCAGGTATTGCAGCAACGAATTTTCAAGAGACGACTGTACCTCTTTAAGAACATAGTTTTTATCGCGTGGGAAAAACTTACGAAGCACGAGTCTGGTTTAAAAAGTTATATGTTAACAAAGGTATAAAAACAGGTGATGCTCCGAAAGCCCATCACCTGTTTTCACAAACAAAAATTTAAAAGCGATCAGCACTCGCAGACTCACAGGATTTTTTATAAGGATCAGGCACCGAACAATCGAGCATAGAGCCTACCGGTATAGATGGGTATATTTCTTCGAGGGTTTTAATCTCATTCATAAATATACGTCTGCTGATCTGGTGGCGGTTGAGCTTGCGTGGATTATCAAGACCGGCTGCCGCGAGTAATTCTACAAAACTCTCCACGGTATGTTTATGGAAGTTGGCAACGCGCACTTTCTTATCATCAATATCCAAACCTTGCACAAGTTCCGGGTCTTGCGTTGCAACGCCAGTCGGACAGGTGTTCTTGTTACATTCCAAAGCCTGTATACATCCCAGTGCCATCATCATGGCACGAGCACTGTTACACATATCGGCACCCAATGCTATAGCGCGGATCATGTGGAAGCCTGTGAGAATTTTTCCGGAAGCTATAATGCGAATATGTTGACGGATGTTGAATCCCTTCAGCATGTTATCTACAAACGCGAGACCTTCCAGCAACGGCATACCTACAAAGTTGGAGAACTCCGGAGGCGCGGCACCTGTTCCGCCTTCACCACCATCAACAGTGATAAAGTCAGGATACGTATCTAGCTCAACCATCGCTTTGCAAATCGAAATGAACTCACTCTTGCGTCCGATACAAAGTTTAAATCCAACCGGTTTACCTTCTGACAAATCACGCATCTGCTTGATGAACAGGATCATCTCACGCGGTGTCTGAAATGCACTGTGAAAAGGAGGAGAGAAAACTGTGGTGCCCGCTTTCACCAAACGAATCGCGGCAATCTCCGGTGTATTCTTTTTAGCAGGAAGTATACCTCCGTGACCAGGCTTGGCACCTTGCGAAAGTTTAAGCTCGATCATTTTTACTTCCGGTCGCAGTGCATTCTTCTTAAAACCTTCCGGATTAAAATTACCGGCTTCATCGCGTGCTCCGAAATAACCTGTACCAATCTGCCAGATCAAGTCTCCACCATTGTCGGTGTGGTGATGGCTGATACCACCTTCGCCCGTGTTGTGCGCGAAGCCACCAATCTTGGCACCGGCATTCAATGCTATTACAGCATTACTACTCAGTGAACCAAAACTCATAGCTGATACATTTAATATACTGGCTGAGTATGGTTGCTTGCAATCTTTGTTGCCCACTTGTACACGAGGACTTTGATCCATCTTATGAAAATCAAGCGGAACGATGGAGTGACTCATCCATTCATAACCCTCCGCATAGACGTTGAGTTGTGTACCGAATGGCGTAGTGTCGATTTGTTTCTTAGCACGTTGATATATAACGGAGCGATCGATGCGGTTGATCGGTGACCCATCCGTATCCGACTCAACAAAGTATTGCTGAATCTTCGGACGCATGTCTTCAAAGACATAGCGAAGTCTTCCGAGCACCGGGAAATTTCTTTTGATCGATTGTTTCTTCTGGATCATATCCTGTATACCCATACCGATAACAGGACCTATAATTAAAAATCCGAAAAGAGCCGGCCACCAGAACCAGGCCCACAGCAACATCAGCATCGTAACGACAATGCTGGTGACAACAAAAATTTTTCTCATATAGATAATGGAATCAAAATATATAGTTGACGGATAGATTCTTGATGTTTAGAGAAAGTATATCGTAAAAAGATACAGCGTCAGTCAAACAAACCTGGTCTTTTTCCGAGGGGCGGCACTACCTTCAGATGCTTGTATGCCAGCTCGGTAGCTTCGCGTCCGCGGGACGTTCGTTTAATATAGCCTTCCTGTATCAGGAATGGTTCGTATACTTCTTCAATGGTTTCACTCTCTTCACCTACGGCTGTGGCGATGGTCGTGATTCCCACCGGACCACCTTTGAATTTTTCAATGATGGTGAGAAGAATACGGTTGTCCATTTCATCGAGACCATTCTCATCTACATCCAGTGCTTTCAATGCAATCTGTGCTATAGCTTTGGTAATGGTTCCGTTTCCTTTTATCTGGGCGAAGTCGCGCGTTCTTCGTAACAGGTTGTTGGAGATACGTGGGGTTCCACGACTTCTGCGTGCAATTTCAAAAGCAGCATCCGGCTCTATCGGCGTATTTAATATAGCAGACGAACGGTTCACGATTTTTGTAAGCAAAGCTGAATCGTAATATTCAAGTCGCGCGTTTATACCGAAGCGTGCGCGTAGGGGTGACGTTAGAAGACCGGCCCGTGTGGTCGCACCAATGAGAGTAAACGGATTCAATCCGATTTGTACAGAGCGTGCATTCGGTCCGGAGTCAAGCATAATATCGATGCGGAAATCTTCCATCGCAGAGTATAGATACTCTTCTACGATAGGATTGAGGCGATGAATCTCATCGATGAACAAAACATCGTGCGGTTCAAGATTAGTAAGCAAACCGGCGAGATCGCTGGGCTTATCAAGTACAGGACCAGATGTTATTTTGATATTGGCCTGAAGCTCGTTGGCAATAATGTTTGATAGCGTGGTCTTGCCGAGTCCGGGAGGGCCATGAAGCAACACATGATCAAGCGGTTCACTTCGCTGCTTGGCGGCCTGAACAAAAACTTTAATATTATCTACTACCTTTTGCTGACCTGTAAAGTCTTCAAATGATAATGGACGAAGTGCTTTCTCAATCTCCTTTTCAACAGCACTCTGGCCTTCGCCATCACTCTTCAGGTAATCTTCTCGCATGATGTTGATCTTAGTGTGGTAAAGGTCATAAAAAAAGTTATTGAAATCGACTAAATCGTATAAGAAGACAACACGATTTATTTTTCAAAAAAAGAATCTCTCCGGGAACCAATGAGCAACATTGTTGCATTTACATTTTTACGATTAACTTGCAGGTCAATTCAGCATGGTTTCCATACTTCTACCGCTTATTCTGAGTTTCGGGCAAACGAAGAGCGCTCCTGAACCTATTCAGGTAGATGGATATACCATGGGCACGACTTATCACATTACCTATTTTGATAGTCAAAACAGAAATCTCAAAAGCTCGATCGATTCGCTTTTGAAAAAAGTAAATCACTCGATCAACACGTACGATGCATCTTCGGAAGTTTCGCACTTCAACACCAGCAAGCGAGGCATTGCATTCGGACTCTCGCACTTGCAGATCATTTTAAAGAAATCAGAAGAAGTTTACAAGGCATCGCACGGAGCGTTCGATCCAACAGTAATGCCACTGGTCAATGCATGGGGTTTTGGTCCGGGTAAAGCTTTCGCGCTAAGCAAAGCATCAGTTGATTCACTGAAAAAATTTATAGGCTTCGATAAAATCCGCGTCACGCGTGACAGTCTCCTTAAATTAGATCCGCGTGTTCAACTTGACTTCGGCGGCATAGGACAAGGCTATGGTGCCGATGTAATCGCAGACTTTCTAAAATCAAAAGGAATTAAAAATCTGTTGGTTGAGTTAGGCGGAGAAGGGATGGCCTTCGGTAAAAATC
>CAMLLI010000303.1 GCA_946480685.1 uncultured Flammeovirgaceae bacterium
TTTACTTTTGAGAATTCAACCAGTGCATAGTATCCAATGGATACGAAGCGGTCGTGCATCCAGCTCTTCTTGCTATCGGGTATACCTTTCAGTTTTTTACCGCGTTCGCGATCGGGCGCACCGAAGGTATGAAACTGCTGCAGGTATATATTATTCAGTGCTGTACGCTCCTGTAAAGTTCGTACGGCAGAGTCATCAACAGATTCATCCCATTTTACAAATCCTCCCGGTAAACACCAACGTCCGTCCTTCCAGCGCAGCAGCAATACCTTGAGTTGATCTTCGTGAAATCCAAAGATCACACAGTCCACTGAAACCCGGGGCATATAGGTTTTGTCACCTTTCAGCAAAAAGTCCCGTAACTGTTTTTCCCTATCCATATCGTTCAAATATCGCGATTGGACGCGGATTTTTACACGATACTATAAAAATGTTTCTACACGCTTTCAATGCGTATTGGTAACACAATGAATAATACTTATCATTGTGTATACACAACACAATAACCAGACTCTATGATCAAACCAGTTAACATACTGTACGGCTCGGTGATCGCCCTCGCCGCATTGTCATCCTGCTCGGATAAAACTCCCTATCGCGATCTCAACAAAAATGGTAAACGCGATGTATATGAAGATTCGCGCGAGCCGATCGACAAGCGTATCGATGACCTGCTAAAGCAAATGACACTGGAAGAAAAGGCCGGTATGCTTTTCATAAACGGAACACGCATCAACAACGATGGCTCGATCGATGATAAACCCGGTGAAGGTATGTTTGCCTTTGCACCGGTTGCCAGCAAGCTGATGACGGAGAAGTATATGACGCACTTTAACGTGTGGGCGGTGCCTCCTAAAAAGATACTGGCCACATGGTATAACAACCTGCAGAAGTTTGCGGAAGAGAAAACAAGACTCGGTATACCACTGACAATCGCTTCGGATCCGCGCAATGCCTTTAGCAACAATATATTTTCCATGACAGCCAATGATTTTTCACAATGGCCGGAACCCTTGGGCTTTGCTGCTATAGGCGATGAAAAACTGATGGAGCAACATGCTGATATAGCACGACAGGAATATATAGCAGCCGGTATACGCGAAGCTTTACACCCGATGGCCGACCTCGCTACCGAACCACGCTGGCCACGCATCAGCGGTACATTTGGCGAAGACGCCAGGCTGTCGGCTAAATTAGTGAAGGCCTATATCAAAGGCTTTCAGGGCGACAAACTTGATTCGAACAGTGTGGCATGTATGACGAAACACTTTTCGGGAGGCGGGCCGCAGAAGGAAGGACTCGATCCGCATTTTGAATTTCAAAAAGGACAGGTATATCCGGGAAAGAATTTTAACTATCACCTGATTCCGTTCGAGGCTGCGTTCGAAGCACACACAGCTGCGATCATGCCGTATTATGGTATACCAACGGATCAGACAAGCGAGAATGTTGCATTCGGATTCAATAAAGATATCATCACCGGATTGCTGCGCGACAAGTATAAATATGATGGTGTAGTATGTACCGACTGGGGTTTAATTACCGATGCAAAAATGGGCGATGTGGTATGGCCTGCACGTGCATGGGGCGTTGAGAACCTCTCAGAAGAAGAGCGTGTACTCAAAGCATTGAACGCTGGTGTGGATCAGTTCGGTGGTGAAGATTGTGCCCACCACGTTGTGAAACTGGTAAAGGATGGCAAGCTTACGGAGGCGCGCATCGATCAATCCGTAAAAAGATTACTCCGCCAGAAATTTGAACTTGGACTGTTCGAGAATCCCTATATAAATATCGATGATGCTGTTACTATCATTGGTAAAGACGAATTTATGAAAGCCGGTGAAGCAGCACAACGCAGAGCCATAACGTTACTAAAGAACGACAAAATAAAAGACAAAACTATATTACCGCTGGAGTCGGGTAAACTCAAGCTATATATCAAGAACATCAATCCTACGGTGGCAGCGCAATATGGCGAAGTAGTTGCCAAACCTGAGCTGGCAGATATAGCGATCATTCGTTTAAATACTCCATGGTACCCGGTAGAGACCAAAAACTTTTTCGCGAGAGGTTTCCACCACGGTGATCTTGATTTTAAAGGAACACAAAAGGACAGCATTCTTATGCTGTTGAAAACGGTACCTACGATTGTTGACATCTATATAGATCGTCCGGCGGTAATTCCGGAGATCAATGAAAAAGCAAAAGGCTTGCTGGCAGATTTCGGTGCAAGTGATGCCGCTGTGCTGGATGTTATTTTCGGCAAAGCAAAACCGGAAGGTAAACTTCCCCTCGAATTACCATCATCAATGGAAGCGGTGCGCAACCAGCAGGAAGATGTTCCGTATGACTCGAAAGATCCGCTATATAAGTTCGGCCACGGACTTCAATACTAATTGACAGTTTTTCATTTACAGGTTAGCGGGGCCCGGGTGATCCGGGCCTTGCTTTTAGTATACGATCCTTCCATAAAAAAATCATTTGATAGTGGTGCTATAAATGTGTTACATTGAAATAACAATCAATTCCCATAAATCAATATTTGACAGCAATGAAAACCATACGCTTGATTTTACTGCTTTGCCTGGCAACTGCCTTGACAGCATCAGCCCAAAAACTGAAAAGTGGTCCACAGGTATTAACGTTCTTTTCCGATGTTGACGACACTGAACAACCTTATGGACTATATCTCCCGAAGAACTACGATGAGAATAAAAAATATCCGCTGGTAATTATGTTGCATGGTGCCGGCTCCAATCACCGTCTCTCGTTGCGCAGAGTGTTTGGCAAGAGTAATGCCAATGGCGAGACTGACGTAGAGGCTACACGCTATTTTCCCGAATGGAAAGATGTAGAGTATATTGTTGCATCGCCGTATGCTCGCGGCACGATGGGCTACCAGGGTGTAGCGGAGCAGGATGTGATGGATGTACTGGCAGATGTAAAGAGTCGCTTCTCCATCGATGAAGACCGTATATACCTGACAGGACTTTCCATGGGCGGTGGCGGAACGTTGTGGATCGGATTAACACGTCCGGATATATGGGCCGCGTTGTTCCCGGTATGTCCAGCGCCTCCAAAGGGAACAGATGATCTTATTCCCAACGCTCTAAATTTACCAATGTTCTTCCACCACGGTGACCAGGATCAGGCTGTGCCGGTTTCTGTTTCGCGCGATTGGACAAAGCGATTGAAAGATGTTGGCGTTAATGTGTCCTATACCGAGTATCCGGGTGTGAACCACAACAGCTGGGAGAATGCCTATAAAGATGAAGCTGCCTTCGAATGGTTCGGCAAATTCAAACGCAATAAATTTCCGGACCGCGTTCTGTTCAATTCGAAAAACTATAAATATAGCAGCGCGTACTGGGTTCGTTTCGATCAGTTAACCCCCGGAACACTCTCTACGATCGATGCTAAATTTACGGCACCTAATCAACTCGACATTACTGCAAGTAACCTCGGTGCATTTACCCTGCAACTGAAAGGACATCCGAAATTCGATGCAGCAAAACCTTTACAAATTACTATCAACGGCAAAAAAGTAAAGACAGCCACAGCTGAATCCATTTCATTTACCGAAGCACAAGGCAAGTGGGCAACTGGTAAATATGAACCTGCTGCTACTGCGAAACGTACCGGTGCTGAAGGGCCGATCGGTGCTGCGTTCTCACAACGGCACGTCTATGTGTACGGCACCGGTGGCAATCCATCTGAAGCCGAATTGAAAGCACGTGCCGATGTAGCCACACAAGCTGCTAACTGGTCGTTCTATCGCAATGCTTTCCTCGGAAGAATTATGGTATTCCCGAGAGTGTTGTCGGATAAAGACGTAAGACCGAGCGATCTTGAAAGCTCCAACCTGATCTTGTTCGGAACAAAAGAAACCAATTCGCTGATTGCTAAATATGGCGACAAGTTGCCGGTACAGCTAAACAACGCATCTGCCAATGAGTATGGTCTGCTTTATATACTTCCTGTTGACGGGCACTATATCGTTGTAAGTTCAGGTTTACCATGGTGGGCTGGCGCACAACCGGGTTCATTGCCGTTCCTGCCTCCTGCCCTGCTCGCACTCAATCAATTCAAAGACTATATATTATTCAAAGGCACCACAGCATCAGTAATATCCGAAGGATACTTCGATCAAAACTGGAAACTACCAGCCGAAGCAAAAAATGCTATGGGCTCTGTTGTTACTACTAAATAAAATCGTTATTAGAGGAACGGGTCGCGCTACTAATGGAGAAGCCTCGAGCTGCTAGCTACTAGCTGACAAGTGGAATTGTTTTAGTTTAGACGTTTTCGTTGCTAATAAGAAAATAGAAGTAAGAAGCCAGAAGTAAGAAGTAAGAATGTTAAAGTTTGCCTGCGGCAAACTGGTGAGGAGTGTTAAACGCAAATATACCTTCATCCCCCCAGAAGCCAGCAGCCCTTCTTACTTCTTACTTCTTGATTCTAAATTCTCACAGCTCAAAGCTCGCAGCTATTTCACATACACTGCTTCGCTCACCGCAGATACTCCATTTTCATTAAATGCTTCTATAGCAAAATAATAACTTACGCCTTTTGTCAGGGCGCGTACTTCGAGGGACTCAGGTTGGTCTGCGAAGACCTGGTAGGTTTGGTATAGTTTATCTTTGGCTATTCCCCAGAGTATATTGTAGCCGGTAGCTCCGGGTACTTTTTGCCATTTTACAAAGGCGTTGCGCGGATCGCTGTCGCGGACTGCGGTAAATTTAGCAGGTGTCTTGGGGGCCTTGCCGCTGCCTTTTCCGAATACGCGTATATCGCTGATCGCGAGATTTGGCGAGGCTACATATATATGTTCGTATTTGATATAGCGGGCTTTTACCGGTTGTGGCAACTCCAGGTACGCATTGGGGCGATCGCGCTTTTCGTTACTCAGATCAAATTCTTTTTTCCATTGCTTGCCGTCTGCAGAAGTATATATTCTGAACTGGGTATAGATCTTCGGGTCAAAGCCATCGTAGATGTTTGATTTATAGTCGGTGAAATTTACCTGAATGGCATGTATCGTTTGTACCTGTTGTAAATCGATCGTGACGCTCTCGCCTTCTTTATTCTGTTTTGCTACCCAGAAGGTGCGCGGATTCTCATCGGTAATGTTGGCTACTGTAAAGGTGTCCAATACAGATGATGCTGTAGCGGGCTTCTTATAAGACAGCAGCATCCACCCGGTGAAGAGTTCATCTTTACTTTGCCATTTCTTTGTTGGCAAGTGATGCGGCAGATCACCAAAGCGTGTATTGGCAAACATCTGTCCATCCTTATCAAAACCGGTTGGAAACATCGCGATGCGTCTTTCAAAATTCCAGTTCACAGCAACCCACGGTGTACCGGTGTTCCAATAGTTACCATAGTTGTCCTGAAATGTATTACCATGCCCGGCACCCGTTACGAAGCCACCGGGTTTATACGATATAGGGTTGTAAGGCGCATACGTAAAAGGACCAAGCGGATGATCGCCTACGTATGTACCGTTGGCATATACATTATACTCTGTGCCGGGCGCACCATACTGAAGATAATATTTACCGTTATGCTTGGTCATCCAGGCGCCTTCTGTAAATGGCGTTATCGTAGAGCGATGATCGCGACCAAAGCGCTCCCACCCGTGTTCTTCCGGATGCAGGTATATCAACTCTTTATAGTCACCTTTATACTTGAGACGAAGGTTTTTGTCTAGTTCACTTCCATAGATAGGATGTACATTCGAAGAGCCCCAGTACATATACCACTTGTCCAATTCTTCATCGTAGAAAAGCGCAGGGTCCCAGGGACCTACGTCTTTCGGTAAACGTGGCAGCCAGCGGTTATAGAAATATAGTTTACCATTTTCAGGCGTAGTGGTAAATAATATAGGGCGCTGCTCGAATGTAGACTGAAACAAATACAGTGTATCACGAACGGAGATGGCGGCCGGGGCACACATGTCTTCCATCGGCCACTTGTTCGGCAC
>CAMLLI010000304.1 GCA_946480685.1 uncultured Flammeovirgaceae bacterium
AACAATAGCAATACGCGAGACGACAATTGCGAATCGCGATGCACAAGAACAATATATCCTTACTAAAATGTCGAACCTATAAACGCCATGATAATATAGTTTTTAGAGGTGATAAAAAAATAATACGCCGAACTATCCTTTACAGAACCTCGGACGTATCTGTTAATCATAGGATAATATTTAATATCATTATATTGTTGTGAAATGTGGCTCATTCAAAATTACGATGAGCCACCAAAAAACTTGATGTCAAGTAAATCTTGAGTGAAAAGGTTTGAATTGCCGATCCTGCAGTCCATACGCATTTTGTCAGCGCTTACAAACAGTTCGAACTTTCGATACTATATATAGTACATTATTGTATGCGCTCCCAGTCTTATTTTTCGAATAGTGATATTTTAATATATCATCTGATTTCCGGCTTGAGCCTTTCAGTCTTAATGCATATATAAATCTTAGTATAAGATGTTTCAGCGGTGCTACACCATAGGGACGTGCCATTCATTTCATTCAACCTAATCCATATATAGTTTGATGGCATGTTGACTATGTCTTTGAAAAGAGTAACGTCTAAAAATGACGCATAACAAATTAGATAATATATAGTCATTCGATATGATATTTTTTGAAATATATCCAAGTTTGGCTCCGCAGATCTCCCCCCTTATCTATATATGCATACATATAGGAGTGTATTAAATATAAATTGTAGTACCCTGTTTTATACTATATGCAGTTGCGCAATTACGGTAGTTACCCTTATTTATCCGGCTAGTGCTATTTACTAGATTCTTGCCAAAAAAGTAACTATAGAACATTGCACCTTTGAGTTGGGAGCGCTAGCCCCGCCCGTTGCACTGTTAATATGTTTATCAGCATTGAACAACTATCATATTATAATTTTTAACCAAACTTTAAAACAAATGAAAAAGTGTAAACCAAATTTGAAATGGAACAAATTCTCCTATTACGGTACAAAGTTCTCCAATATTGTAGTGATAGTTTCATTGTTAGTAATTATGAGTTGTACGAACCTTGAAAGTGATCTGAGTGTCGAGCCTTCTGATCGCAGCACGGAAATAAACTCCGACTCAACCATTGCGAGAAATGGGCCAACCAGTGAAAAATGCGTATCCATTGGTCAAGAAATCACAGACAGATACCTCACGTATTCAAATGCATTTATTACAAAAGACTTAGACCTTTTATATAACGACTTTTGGACTGCAGACCATCATGAGTTTAACCCGAATTACGACAAGGATCGTGACGGCATGTTTGAAAGAATGACCTGGTATTATGCGAATGGAGGAACTGTCGATTCATACGACCTGCAATCACTAGAAAGGTATGTGTACAACAATGTGGTTTACGACTTTGGTGCTGCTGATAATGTTAACCATTTTAATGGCGTTGAGTATGTTATTAACGGTTACTATTTCTTACGCTGGATAAAAGAAAATGATGGAGTATGGCGTGTTGACAAATCTGTATCAGGATCGCGAGGTAACACTGATAAAGTTATCCCCACAACGGATGAAGGACCGGTGATTTGTCACAATAAAAGCAAGATCAAAAAACACGAACCCGGTGAGCAGGCGGTAAGCCAGGAAATATCCGACCGCTTCGCAGCATATAGAGAAGCCCTTGTCCAAGGTAATGTAAATGTACTATCGAAGTTCTGGACATCAGACATTCACCTGTACGGTCAAGGACTCAATGTGAATCGTGATGGCCTTTATGATTATTACAGAGATCTTTTTAAAACGGGAAGTATAGCTTCATCGGAAATAAAATTACATTTCCGTTTTGTGCATGACGATGTAGCGTATGACATTGGACAATCCGAAAATATAGAAGTAATTAATGGCGTGCAGTCAATAAAGAAGACCAACTACGCTATACGCTGGCAGAAGGGACACGATGGAGTGTGGCGCATTAACCGCATTATGGATCTTTTACGTTTGTAAATCTATTCAAGCATTCATTGGCGGTCGAGCAGTTAGATAAGGTATTAATATGCATATACCTATAGGATAATACACCAAAAACAAAAAGCGAGTTGGTGCTTTCCGCTAACAACCTGTTAGATTTAGCAAACATTTACTATTAGTATCATTGGAGCCCATCCGGAAAGAAGTAGAACCACCTGCTTTTTCGGATGGGCCTTTTCTTTTTTTATTATAGGCTAATGTGTGATTTCATGACTGAAGGTGCAATTAAACATATACTACTATGATTCTACAGCAAGTTCCTACGACTACTTCAACCGGGGTTGTTTCCTATTTAACAATGAGGAAGACCATCGACTGGTTAGGCATGCTATTGCCTCCAATGTTAGTAGGAAACGATGTCATTAATAACGAACGGACAATGAACAACAAAAAAGTGGATATTAACTGCAATTACGAAATAAATGTAACTATATTTACTGCAATTACGAATAATACTGTGGTTTGATATGAAAATAACAAAGCTTGGCGAGTTTGAGGAATTGGTATTGTTAACGGTGGTGGCTCTTCGGGACGATGCCTATGGCGTTGAAATCAAGCGTGAGCTGGAAGAAAGACTTGGTGAAAAATTGAGTGTCGGCTCTATACAATCGGCACTGAAGCGGATGGAGGAGAAGGGGTTTCTCAAATCTGAATTCGGTGAAGCAACACAGAAACGCGGAGGCAAACGCAAGCGTATATATACGGCTACACCATACGCACTCAAAGTACTTCGCGAACTGAAAGAAATACGAGCCGGGTTGTGGAAGTCCATGCCGCGACTCGCACATGACCTGAAAATGATATGATGCAACCCAACACGCCTCGCCCTCCGGAATGGCCTCTGAAACTCCTCCGGTTCTTTTTAAAGAAAGAATACCTGGAAGAGATCGAAGGCGATATGGAGGAGATCTTCTGCGATGCTCTTGAACAGGAGCAGTCCTATCGCAAGGCGAGGCGGATATATATAGTTGAGACATTCAAATTGCTCCGGCCGGTGCTCATGAAGAATGTCAGCAGTATCCAACCCATAACCCCATACCCCATGTTTAAAAACTATTTCAAGACGTCATTCCGGAGTCTGATGAAAAATCCGCTGAGCTCCTTTATTAATGTATTTGGGTTGTCTGTGGCGATCGGTATTTGTCTGCTGGTATATACATTTATGGAGTACGACTATAGTATCGATCAGTTTCATAAAAACAAAAATGAAATATACCTCACAACATTTTTTGCGGCGAGTGAAGGGGTTACACAACAATATGGCACTGCACCCCGGCCGCTTGGTGATTTACTGAAACAGGATTTTGCTCAGGTGAAAAAGATGTGTCGTGTAGAAGATCGGAATGTTGTGTTGAAGTATGATGATAATGTATTTCATGAGAATGTTCGCTATGCGGATCCTGCATTCCTGGAGATGTTTACGTTTCCATTGAAATGGGGAACAGCGTCATCGCTGGCCGATCTCAATACGATTATTCTGAGTGAAGATATGGCTGTTAAATATTTTGGTGATCAGAACCCGGTTGGCCGTGACATCCTGATGATCTTCAATGACCAGATCAAAAAGACGTTTACAGTAGGGGGTGTTGCTGCCACGTTTCCGAAGTCGCGTGATATAGACTTCAGATTTCTTATCAACTTCGAAAACATTCGCATCGCAGAGCCTGCGTATGATATAAACGACTGGAGTAAATTCGTAAGCGGAACGCTCATACAGGTTGAACATCCCGCTGATCTGAAAGCAGTGGAGCTGAAGATGGAAAAGTATAGAGTTTTACAAAATGCAGCCCAGCCGGATTGGGCGATTACTGCATTTGCTTTTGAGCCGCTGGTTACGCTGCACGAAAGAGCGGCCAACATCAAAGATGGTATAGCACACGACTATAACGTAGAAGGAAGAATAGGGATGCCGATCATTGCCATCTTTATGATCGTGCTGGCATGCTTTAACTATATCAACATCGCAATTGTGTCAGCAGCAAAACGCCTCAAGGAAATTGGTGTGCGCAAAGTGATCGGTGCCAGCCGTATGAAGGTAGTGGTACAGTTTCTGACGGAAAATATAGTAGTAACAACGCTGGCGCTCTTCATGGGTATAGCGTTGTGCTTTTTTATATTCTTGCCGTGGTTTGTTCAGTTTACCGGCTGGGAACTGGAACTCCGGCTGCTGAATACAAACCTCTGGCTGTTCCTGCTCGCGCTGGTTTTTATTACCGGTATAGCCTCTGGTATATATCCCGCCTTCTATATATCGCGTTTCGATGCCGTACGAATATTCAAAGGCTCGCTTCAGTTTGGTAAAAAGAATCCGCTTACAAAAGTATTTCTGGCAGTCCAGCTGGTACTCGCATGCATTACCATTACTGCAGGCGTGGTGTTTACACAAAACAATCATTTCCAAAATAATAGAAGCTGGGGATATAACCAGAAAGATGCACTATATATAGAAGTACCTGATAAAGCTGCCTTCGACCGGATGCAGGCTGCCATGGTACGTCTTCCGGATATAGTATCTGTATCAGGATCCGCAGATCACCTGGGAAAAACCGTATCAACAGCAGTCTTGCGCACAGCGGCCAATCAGTCTTACGAAGTAAATCAGTTTTCCGTAGATGCAGACTATATACATACCATGGGACTGCAATTGCTGGAAGGAAGGGTATTGCGAAAAGATTCTGAAACAGATAGGCAGGCGTTGCTGGTTAATGAGACATTCGTTAAACATTTGAATCTCGATAAACCCATCGGACACATCTTTGAAATAGACAGTATAAAGTATGAAGTGGTCGGTGTCCTGAAAGATTTCCATACGAAAGATTTCTTTAGCAAAGTTCGTCCCGCTGTTTTGAAAATTGCTGCTGAAGAAGATTACCGGTATTTATCACTGCGAGTAAAGGAGGGAGGAAGAGAGGCGATACATAAAGCATTGCAATCAACGTGGGCTGAAATGTATCCGGAGATTCCATTTCAGGGCGGATACCAGGAAGATGTTTGGAGTACATACTTCGATAGCGTTGATCGTTCGGAACAATTCAATAAGGTGATTGCATCCATCGCAGTATTGCTTGCAAGCCTAGGACTATACGGCCTTGTTACGCTAAATGTATCCGGACGTCAAAAAGAATTCAGTATTCGCAAAACGTTAGGAGCAGGAATTCGAAATATAGCTTCCGTTATTCTTAAACAGTATGCTGTGCTAACCGTGATATCGCTGATTATCGGAGCGCCCGTCAGCTATTGGTTTACAAAGGCCTACCTGGACATGCTCTTTGCGTATCCCATGCCAATCGGTTACTCGGGAATTGTCCTGGCACTGGTAATACTGGTCATCGTGTTGCTGGCGGTAGTGGCTACACAGATCAGGAAGGTTTTAAGACTAAACCCGGTAGAAGGCTTGAAAGTTGAATAGTTTATGCACCGATATATAGTGTCAACTATAGCGCTGCTTATATATATAGCTTGCGTAGCGTTGCATCATTTCAATTTATAGGTCATAACGTTTCGTCTTGTTCCGGCTTTTTTTACAAATTTGAAATTTGCTTTCTTAAACGTTTTTGTAAAACCCATAAACCGGTAACTCGGTGACTCAGGTGCTACCGGGTAAGCTTCTATATACTTTGCTCCGTTTTTACGTGCATACTTTTGAGCGTGTATGATGAGTTGATCAACAAGTCCCTGTTCACGATATTCCTTTCGTACAAAGAAGCAGGTGATAGACCATACTTTATCGATACTTTCATCGCCACCCAGGCGCTGGTGCGTTTCGCGAGGTGCAACGGAGCACCATGCGACAGGCTCATCATCGATGTACGCTAACAATCCGATCGGTGTCTGTGATAAGACACGCTTCCTGATAAATTTTTTTCGATTGGCAGTACTGTTACGCTTTTGCTCTTCTTTCGTTAACCGCCACACCATACACCAGCAGTAATGCGGACTGCCTTTCAGTTCGAAGAGCTTTTCAAAATCGTCCCACGTGGTTTCGT
>CAMLLI010000305.1 GCA_946480685.1 uncultured Flammeovirgaceae bacterium
TGACACTTTACCTTGCGCATGGATATATCATGTTAAATACGAATGTCCGCCAAGCTATAGGTAAAGGAAATACCGTCAATGGAATTTTGAATCTTTCTGCAATCAGAACTCAGCATTTCCCGGGAAGCGCGGATACGCAATCACATCGCGTATGTTCGTCATGCCCGTTACGAAGAGTATCAATCGCTCAAAGCCCAGACCGAAACCACTGTGTGGTGCCGAACCAAACTTGCGCAGGTCGAGGTACCACCACAATTCTTTTTCAGGAAGGTTGAGTTCGTTCACGCGCTTCACTAGTCGTTCGTAACGTTCTTCACGCTGCGAACCGCCAATGATCTCGCCTATACCCGGGAAGAGTACGTCCATCGCAGCAACCGTTTTGTCGTCATCGTTCTGGCGCATGTAAAATGCCTTGATGTCTTTCGGATAGTTATATAGTATCACCGGCTTCTTGAAGTGCTTCTCTACGAGGTAACGCTCGTGCTCCGACTGCAAATCAACACCCCATTCTTCCACCAGGTATTGAAATTTCTTTTTCTTGTTCGGGTTGGAGTTCTTCAGTATATCAATAGCCTCCGTATAGGATAACCGTTGGAAGTCGTTATCAGCAACAAACTTCAGGCGATCGATGAGGCTGAGTTCACTGCGCTGATCCTGCGGCTTGCTCTGCTCTTCTTCGAGTGCACGCTTGTTCAGGAACTCCAGATCTTCCGCACAATTCTCCAATGCGTAACGCACCAGGTATTGCAGAAACTCCTGTGCAAGCTGCATGTTATCGCCAATATCATAGAACGCCATCTCCGGTTCAATCATCCAGAACTCCGCGAGGTGTCGCGTAGTGTTCGAGTTCTCCGCACGGAAGGTCGGACCGAAAGTATATATATCCCCTAAAGCAAGTGCATAGGTTTCACCTTCAAGCTGTCCGGATACCGTGAGGTTTGTTTCGCGACCAAAGAAATCTTCCTTGAAATTTACTTTACCCTGTTCATCGCGGGGCGGGTTGTTAGGGTCCAGCGTAGTAACGCGGAACATGGCACCGGCACCTTCGGCATCCGAGCCGGTAATGATCGGAGTATGGATATAGAAGAATCCGCGGTCGTTGAAAAATTTATGTACAGCAAATGCCATCGCATGACGCACGCGCATCACCGCACTGAATGTATTGGTGCGTGAGCGCAGGTGAGCGATCTCGCGTAAAAACTCGAGTGAATGTTTTTTAGGCTGAAGCGGAAATTTTTCAGCATCACTGTCGCCAAGAATTTCAAGTTCTTTTACTTTTAATTCTACTGCCTGACCTTTTGCAGGCGATGGAATTAATTCACCGGTAACGGATAAACATGCCCCGGTGGTAATGCGCTTCAACGTTTCATCAGCGATCGAATTCAACTCCACAACAGCCTGTAAATTGTTGATAGTCGAGCCATCGTTCAATGAAATGAACTGATTGTTACGAAAGGTTCTTACCCAACCTTTTGCTGTAACTGTTTGACCTTCAGGTTTTGTGAGGAGGAGTTCTTTGATCTTGATGCGTTTCATGATGTATAAATATTAAGGCCGTTGTACGCAGATCGTTTTACTTTAGATTGTCAGTTAAACGATTAACGATTAACTGATAACGACCTTCGCCCAACAACAGGGGACGCAAAAAACGAAAAAACTTGCGAGTTTTGAAAGGAGTCTATCATCTATAGTCGGGCAGAAAATGTTGGTTTTGCTTCCGCAAGACTATACTATTGACCGCTGGACCGTGCTCATTTAACTATAGACTGGACTATTTTTTTAAATTTGCATAGTCTTTGATCAGATGATCTAAACATGGATTTTTAATGCAGAAACTCGGATTAAGTCAATCGTTACAACAAAAGCTATCGCCTCAGCAGATTCAATTCATCAAGCTGTTGCAGGTGCCTACAGCCGAGCTTGAAACCAGGATTGAGGAAGAGCTTGAGATAAATCCTGCGCTGGAAGAAGGAGAGGGAGAAGATCAGGAGAAGACCGAAGATACGTACGAGCAGGAAGAAGAATACCAGGAGTCATCGGGAAGCGAAGAGGAAGTCGATATAAAAGATTACCTGCGCGATGATGACTATAGCGGCTACAAAATGCAGGGCGATGGCGATGATGAAGATGAACGCGATATGCCGCTGCCGATGTCCACTTCGCTGCATGAGCAACTCATGGATCAGCTCGATTTCCTCGGGCTCGATGAAAAACAATATACCATTGGCAAGCAACTCGTAGGCAGTATAGAAGGCGATGGCTATATACGCAGAGACCTCGATGCGATTGTAAACGACCTCGCTTTTTCACAGGGCATTGAAGCAACAGTGGAGGAAGTGGAGTTAGTACTGAAAAGAATCCAGACGTTCGATCCGCCCGGTATAGCTGCGCGCAACCTGCAGGAATGTTTACTGCTGCAGTTAGATCGTATGGACAACGGTCATGATATAGATGTAGCTGTTGCCAAAAAAATTATTACCGAGTGCTACGATGAGTTTACCAAGAAGCACTATCAGAAAATACAGAAGAAGCTTGAAACGGAAGACGAAGAGTTTATCCGCGATGCTGTTGATCTGATCGTAAAGCTCAATCCTAAACCCGGAGGAAGCAGTGCTCCTTCCATGGTAAAGAACCAGTATATCATTCCCGACTTTATACTCACCAACAATAACGGAAAGCTTGAGCTGGCACTCAACTCACGCAATGCACCGGAGCTGCGCATCAGTCGCTCGTATACCGAGATGTTCAAGGCATACGACAAGAGTGACAAGAAAGACAAGAAACTAAAAGAAGCTGTATCGTTCGTAAAACAAAAGCTGGATGCCGCCAAATGGTTTATTGATGCCATTAAACAACGTCAGCAAACTTTGCTGAGAACGATGCGCGCTATTGTTGACTTTCAGTATGATTTCTTCCTGGAAGGTGATGAGACAAAACTGAAGCCGATGATCCTGAAAGATATTGCCGGCATGATCAGCATGGATATATCCACCGTATCGCGTGTGGCCAGCAGTAAAGCTGTACAGACCGATTTCGGAATTTACCCGCTCAAATATTTCTTCTCCGAAGGTATATCTACCGATTCGGGCGAGGAGGTAAGCAGCCGCGAGGTAAAGCAGATCATTAAAGATATTATTGATAGTGAAGACAAGAACAAGCCTTACTCGGATGATAAGCTGGAAAAGATCCTCAACGACAAAGGGTATAACATTGCCAGGAGAACAGTTGCCAAGTACCGTGAACAACTGAATATACCTGTGGCGCGGCTTCGTAAAGAACTATAGAAATGGCTGTGCATTTTTTAATCATCCATAACACTTTTTCAGTAGCGTGAATTTTATAGCAAAAGTCATCTCCTTTGTATTCCATCCGTTGTTGATGGTAACGTATCTGTTTGCATTGTTTGCCTTGTATTTCCCGATCGGACTTGATCCGCTGAAGATGGAAACACAATGGACTTTTGTGCTGATCATTTTTGCGTTTACTTTTTTGCTGCCGTCACTGAATATAGGTCTGCTGAAGTTGCTCGGCACGATACGAAGCATAACCATGCAGGATCGCCGGGAACGTGTATTGCCGTTTATATTTATAGCTATACTCTATGTACTCATTACATACCTGTTCTATGCAAGAACGGGCGTGAGTATCAACGACAACCTCTTCAAGTTTCTTCTGCTCGGTGACGCGCTGGTGGTAATGGCTGCCATTGCTACGCTGTTCTATAAAGTAAGCGTTCATAGCCTGGCCGCCTGGGGATTTTTAGGAATCATCGTACCGCTGAATACATTATCAGAAGATGGATCGCTGTTCTATCCGTCACTCGTGGCGATTGTTATCACGGGGTTCATTATGTCGTCACGACTGTTGTTGCATGTACATACTACCCGCGAAGTAATGGTAGGTTCTGTACTCGGGCTGGTGACGAGTCTTATCGGAATGACAGTTTTGTTTTAAGAATATCTTTCATCTCTAGCGAAAGAACGGTAGCTTCGGATTCAAACATCTGATGCTATATTCTATGGATTACAAGTTTTTGAAATATTCACTGCAAGGTGGAGTTGTTACCATTTCATTGAATCGCCCCGAAGTATACAATGCCCTGAATGATGAGATCACCTATGAACTTCAGGATGCACTCAAAGCCGTTGCTAAAGATGATACAGCGCGCGTAGTGGTGCTCACCGGTGAAGGTAAAGCATTTTGCTCCGGACAAGACCTGAAAGCTGCTGCAGGAACGGAGAAGCGTTCGTTTATAGACTCACTGCACAAGCGCTATAACCCGATCATCCGCGCCATGCGTAATTTACCCAAGCCCATTATAGGCAGACTAAACGGAGTTGCTGCCGGGGCCGGTTGTTCTCTCGCGCTTGCATGCGATATCATTGTAGCATCTGAAGAAGCAACGCTCATTGAAGTATTTATAAATATAGGGCTGGTACCCGATTCAGGTTCGTCATACTTTTTACCGCGACTGGTGGGCATGGCCAAGGCGTTTGAGTTGTGCAGCATGGGCTCGCGTGTAAAAGCAAGTGAAGCGCTTGCGTTGGGGTTAGTGAATAAGGTTGTGCAGGCCGATCGGCTTGACAATGCAGTGAAAGAATATACCGATTATTTTGCTGCTGCGCCTACCCGTTCCGTTGGCCTGATTAAAAAGATGCTCGACAAAGCCTCGACCTCAACACTGGATGAAGCGCTGGAATACGAAGCCTATTGCCAGGAGATAGCCGGCAATACACAAGACTATAAAGAAGGCGTTACGGCCTTCCTGGAAAAACGAAAGCCTGATTTCAAAGGCAAATAAAAATAGCCCGTTCCGTCCTGTGATGTACACGGACGAGACGGGCTACTTTTCAAATATACTTTACGATATTCCTAGAAGCTCGATAATGATATACCGACTGTAAAGGTATTGAAGTTTTTAACCTGGCTGTTTTCCAGGATACCTTTGTTTTTCTCAAACAGGTCGCTAAGGTTATAGTATCCGAAGAGGCTGAAGTTTCCGACACCTATTTTGGCAGATATACCATAGCGGAACTTGTTAAGATTATAGTCCTGCTTGTCTTTCAGTTTTTTCACTTCACCATTCTCTTTGTACTTGATCTTGGTGAAAGAATCAAACATATAGCCTACACGACCACCAACAGATGCCTTGAAGCTACGGGCCGGATCTTCCGGGTTGGTACGGAAAGTAATTTCCACCGGAACTTCAATATAGTTTGTGATCAACTGCGACTTACGCGTATCAGGCCGCCCTGCTTCCGTAGGATTTACCATCACAACGGAACTTCCATTATAGTCGAGGGTATGTTCGTTCTTGAATTTGAAGCGCTCCATGCTGAAACCGATACCCGGTACAAAGCTGAAGTTTGATTTCAGAATGCGCATTTCATATTGATAGTACACATTGAGTGTACGTGATCCCCAGAGTCCGAGACTGAACTCGCTGGGCTTACTGGAAGCATTGTTTACACCAAGCTCAAGCGTAAATGTTCCTGGAATATCAGGACGGCCAGATCTTTTGAAAGAACCTGTGCTCTGTGCTGGTGTTGTATCCTGACCGAAGGCCGGGATAAAAAAAACTGTAAAAATTAAATAAGCCGCGAATTTTCTCATTGTTTGCCTGTCTATCAGTAAAATAAAGGTTCAAAAATAACTTTTTTGTTGGCAGAGCCAAACGTGTTTATTTGGTCAAGTGAATTTATTCTTTACATTTGCAGTCCCAAATTCACACCCGCACTCGTAGCTCAATTGAATAGAGCATCTGACTACGGATCAGAAGGTTCGGGGTTTGAATCCCTGCGAGTGCACTTGGTAAAGACCGGAGATTTACTTCGGTCTTTTTTATTTCCAACATTTTTCAAATCCTATAGCTCAATTTTAAATAGAGCACCCCGACCAACAGTCGGGGAGGTTCGGGTTTTGAATCCCTGCGAGTGCACTTGGTAAAGACCGGAGATTTACTTCGGTCTTTTT
>CAMLLI010000306.1 GCA_946480685.1 uncultured Flammeovirgaceae bacterium
AATCTCAAATGAACGCCATGGGAATTTTGGACAACGATATAAGTTCTTTGACAGTGCCGAAAGGCTATACTGTTACGGTATATGTAAATGATAATTTCTCCGGGAACAGTACCACCTTTACCGCTAACAGCAATTATGTGGGAGCCGCCTGGAATGATGTTATATCTTCTCTGGTTATCAGTGCGGCAGCAACACCCTAGACGAATGTCATGGGTTGCTATACTATATGCAGGTATAGATGGCCCATGACATTTTTATTATCGGCTTAGCCGATTCAGCGCTTCTTCTACAGTGGTTGCAAACACAACGCGGTTTCCCTTGTTGCTCTCGTATATAAATGCCTGTAGACTTTTGCTGTCGTATAGTGAAAAGTCACCAACAACGCCTAACTGTAGCACGTAGTTGCTGACTTTTTGCAGTATATCACCGGCAAGTCCGCTGCGCAGATCAAAGAATGATTCATGCAGGTTTTCTTTGCGAAGAATGACTTTGTCGGAAGGCAGGTTCATCATTAATTGAAGGAACTGCTGCGTTGTCTCAAGTAGGAGGGAGTTGTCCTGAACTTCAACGATCTCTTTGTTCAGTACTGTGTGAATTTTATAGGGTGTTGTCATATTGAAATGGAATATAGTCTGTAGTAGGAGTATCCTTGTAAAATAAAAAAGCCCCGGTATAAATCCGGGGCTTCCTGCAATCCGCTATTGCGAACCAATGTATTGTTATGCCCCGTGACATAGGTAACAATCATCATCTGCTATTAAACAGATATGCGCGTTTGTTAAATATGTACAGAGACGTTGTTTCATTTTGTTTACAGATTCAATACGATGCTGATACGAAATCCGAAACAGAAAGTTTCATGGGTAAGAGAATGTCACGTGATCAGCGATTCATTGTGACAAAATCAGAGAAGCGGCTTAGTATATAATCCCAACCGTGATCTGCATCCATGGCGCGCACGTATTCCTCTGCTCCGTGTCCATGCTTTTCAAAATTGCTATGCTGTAGTATAAATGTAGTAGAGCCGTGAATATCTTCTTTGAATTGGATCAGCACATCGCTCGCCTTGTCGGGATCAGGCACCGGTACCCGTTGTGGACTGATCTGCCATTTCAACAACAGCATGTTATCCCGTTCAAATTCTACAATCGTTCCCCAGTCACAGCGAAAATCATTGGGGCCAATCTCTGAACACAGTCCATTCACGCGTGCATCGAGTTTGATCTCGTGCAGTTTGTCCTGCGACCAGGTATATTCTTTAGGCCACCATTCATTGAAGCGATCAACAAACAAGGTATATACCCGGCTCTTTCCCAGGGGCAAGTGAAGTGTCTTTCTGATTTCCTGCATACCGGTATAGGTTTACGCGTACCACTAAAACAATCATGCCTGTATAGTAGTTCTGCAACTACCAGATTACGTCCAACATGCTATTCATATTTGAGGGTATCAACCGGATTAATAAGTGCAGCTTTTATAGAGTGGAAACTCACCGTGATCAACGCAATACCAAATGCCAGCGCTACGGGAGCCAGGTATAGCCACAGCGGTACTTGTGCTTTATAGGCAAATCCATCCATCCAATTACTCATGATATACCACGAAGACGGAATCGCGATCAATACAGATGTAAGAATAAGCCGTGCAAATTTTTTGTTTAACATAGAAACCACATGTGTTGTGGAAGCGCCAAGGACTTTGCGTATACCGATTTCTTTGGTGCGTTGTTCTGCCGTATAGGCCGACAGTCCATATAGTCCCAGGCACGAGATGAAGATGGCCAGCGCGGTAAAGAATCCTATAGCTTTACCGAGTATTTTCTCACGCTGCAGGATCTGCCCAAAGTTTTCATCGAGGAAATGGTATTGCATTACCTCACCGGGTACAAACTGTTTCCACGCAGCCTCAGCTTTCTTCAGGAATCCGCTCGCATTACCTTTCAGGCGAAAGCCCATCTGAAGATAATCTTTACCCGGTCGTATTATGGTTGGCGCAATGGAAGCACGTAACGATTCCCAATGGAAATCGCGCACCACTCCGATAACCGTTAATTCTTTATTGATAACAGCACCAATTGGATTTTCAAGTCCAAGTTCTGCAACAGCAGCTTCATTCAGAATGATAGCAGCAGAGTCAGATGCATTCTCGCGATTGAAATCGCGGCCTTGTATTAACTGAAAATGCATCAGGTCGAGATAATGTTCATCCGCATAATAGGTGTTCAGCGTTACGGCATCCGGCATCTTCGCAGTCTGATAGGTAGCGTAGGATATAACCGCTTTGGTGCCGGGCTCTCCGCTGTGCAGACTTACTGTTGTAACTTCGGCTTGCTGTGAAAGTATATTTTTAAAAGCCTCTGCGCTTGAGCCAAGTTTCGGAATTCTGTCAATGGTAATAACACGTTGCTGATCGAAGCCGAGATCTTTCGTCTGCATAAAATCCATTTGTCTCATTACTACAGCCGCACAGATCATCAGTCCCATAGAAACCGAGAACTGTACAATCACAAGTATATTTCGGAAACCACCGCTGCTGCCCGAAACATTTCCTTTCAACACCTTTACCGGTTTGAAAGAAGTAAGGTATAGCGCAGGATATATACCCGACAGTATACCAATCAATAAAGCAAAGGCAAACAACAACAGTATATTCCAGTAATTGAACAGCAGTGTATTGAGCAACGTTTCGCCGGTGATAAACCGGAATACATCCAATGATATCTGCGCCAGTGCCAGCGATAAAAGGGTAGCTACCGTTGTCATGACAACAGACTCCAGCAGAAATTGAGACATCAGTTTATGGCGTGTAGACCCAACGACTTTTCGTATACCAACTTCTTTGGCGCGTCTCGCTGCGCGTGCTGTGGTAAGATTTACAAAATTTACAGAAGCGAGAACAAGAATAAAGAAGGAGATAGCACCAAATATATACAGGTTGGCCTCATTACCTCCTGGTGAAATTTCAAAATTGAGTTTGGATTGCAGGTGTACATCGGTAAGCGCGTGCACGTAGAACTTTACAGCATTGGGATGTTCTTTATATGCTTCGAAAGATATATTCTCCGGCACACCCATTGCTTGCGGATATACCTGCTTCTCCAGTAACCGCTCGAGTGCCTGTTCAAGATCCTGCTGGCGCTGATTTTCCTTCAGCAATATATAGTTATACATGGAAGCCGAGGGCCAGTTATACTGGTGCGTGAGCATATCTTCGTTCGAGGCCCAAATCGATGCCTTTAACTGCGAGCTTCGTTTATCATCCTTTACAACACCGGTAACCGTAAATGTTTTCTTGTCTTTGCCCAGTGCGATTGATTTACCCATCGGGTCGCTGTCCTGGAAATATTTTTTTGCAACACTTTCAGTGATAACTACGCTGGCCGGATGACGAAGCGCGTTGTGCCGGTCGCCCCGGATAAACTCATAGGAGAAAACAGTAAAGAAAGCGGAGTCGGTATAGTATACCAGTTCGTAGAATGACTGATCGTTTCGGGAAATCAGTTCATCGTTACTGCGCGCCACGCGGGTAAAGGCTTCAATTCCTTCGTATTCCTTCGGCAGAAATTCTCCGAGGGCTTCCGGTCCTACGGCAAAGCCGCCCATGTTGAAGAACGATACACCTACTTTGTAAATGCGATCGGCATGGCGATAGTGCCGGTCGTAACTCCATTCGCCATAGATATACATGAAGATAACCAGGCTGCATGCAATGCCTATAGCAAAGCCAATGATATTAATCAGGGAGTAGGAGAGTTGGCGTTGAAGATTGCGTATAGCAATAAGCAGATAGTTTTGTAACATTACGCAGTGGTTTTGGTTCTGTGGGTTTGGCGTGTACGAGACAAGAAGAATGCCATAGGAAAAATACGGAATTTTCAGTTTGAAATGAACTGATCGCTGTGTCTTCCAATCCGTACCTGAACAATTAAGTCCGGCAACGGACGGTTCAGCACGCAACGGTAAGGCTATACCGGGCAGGGCCAGAAACATACTTAAAAAATCAGAAGGTAAATTTAAACGTATGCATACAATACAATTGCAGTTAAACGACCAGGGACGTGGTTCATTTTTTATCAGAGAAGGTGACGAACAGCTTGCTGAAATGGTAATCAGCATACATAAAGGGAACCTCACTGTATTTCATACCGAAGTGTCGGATAAACTGCGCGGGCAGGGCATTGCCGGGCAATTGTTAAAGAACATGGTGGAGTATGCACGTGAGCATAAACTGAAAGTAATTGCACTATGTCCGTATGTACACGCAGAGTTTGAGCGGCACCCGGATCAGTACGCTGATATCTGGAACAAAGACTGGCATCACACGAAGTAAATTGCTTCGTGTTTGCGGTTGATGCTTTCCTGTATAACGGTTAATGTATAGTCTTGAATTCGAATGGAATATTTACCTGCTCGGCATATTCTTTACCGGCATCATCGATGCTTTCATCGTCTTCATAAAAGTACCAGAGGATCTTTACACCCTTTACACCTTTCAGCGCCATCATCATGTCGAGTATGAGTTTAGACGATGCTGTGTTAAAATACTCGAGCTTAAAGGCAAAGTCGGTTTCCGCGTTAGGCTCCTGCGAATATTCGTGAATCCAGTCGATCACCGGAGTATAAAATTCAACTGCATCTTCGGGTAGTGATCTGCCGGATATTTCGAAAACCTGTTCAGTCTTATTCAACGTCACGCGGGGCGTATCCTGTGTCTCTTCCAGGAATAAATTTTTCATGGCCTGCATCCTTTCTTAATTCTCGTTTTCTATCACTTTTCAACTTCGCGGAAAATGTACAAAATGTTTGCTAATCGGGGAGACAGTTTAGGATCAATGCAAGCGGGCAAACGTTAAACTTCTGATGGTGACGATATTTTCATTTGCACATTTTTTATGAATTGCAGATAGCGCAATACCCGACCACCGGAAAATCAGGATGTAAAAAATAAGGTATATATAGCCGGACATCGATGTTGCAACCTGAAGAAGTCTTTTGCGAAGAAAACGCGTATGTGCGGAACGGTCTTCCAGCGTTCGCTGAGAGCACTACGAGCGACACCAGTATACCGGTCGGTGAAATGAAATTAGACGTGCTCTGTCTACATGAACAAAGAAATATACCTTTAACGTATGTAGTTCAAGACCAATACAGAATTTGCATCCGGAACAAGATTGACCGAAACAATGAAGCAATTCTTATAGCACGTGGTAAAGAATATCTACCGGGATTATAGGCTATAGATCCCTCTATACAAATATCATCTCACCCAACGAGTTGGCTGGTGCCGCGTATACTAATTATGGTAAGCGTTAAGGCTTAATGAATTAATATAGGGCCACGCTTTGATTTACGCGCTGACTTCTTGGTAGCTTTTCTGGCGGCAGATGGTTTTACTGCTTTCTTTACGGTCGCCACCCGGTTGCGCAACGATAATCCTGCACGGAAAGTAATTTTTCGTAAAGCAGCCAATGAACGTCCTACAGCTTTAGCAATGTCGGCAGTAGGGGTGTGCTCCTTAATCAGTCTCTTGATAGTTGCCAGCTCTTTCGATGTTACTTTCTGACCATGATTCTCGGCAACTGTTTTTCTGGATTTACTCATGCTTCTGCTAATATTTAGTCAGTATTAAATGATTTTGAAAGTTAGGTAATAACTGATTATACTTTGGTAACTTTTCGACCATTATCAAGGGGCTATGTAAGAATTACTACAAGGTTCCATTAAATCAATATAGTATGCCGCTGTTCAACTGGGGTAAAAAAAAGAATATAGCAGAAGAGAAGGCAATGATTGCCAACGAGATGCAGATGCTTATGGTAAAGCTTTTGTTTGATAAAGAACCGGTATGGCAAGATGCTATACTTGAGCAGGAGCTTGTGAGAAAATTTCCATTATTTTCGTCTACTGACATTTCGGGTAAAGATGGTGATCGGTCAAGGCAATATTTTTTCCGAAACTATATGGTGCAGTATA
>CAMLLI010000307.1 GCA_946480685.1 uncultured Flammeovirgaceae bacterium
TGAATCTCTTTTTATGACGCACTTCACAAACCGTGGCGGCAGAAGAGCAAAGGTCGGTTTCTCTGCACCCTATCCCGGTACTGTAATTCCGGTTGATTTGTCTCAAAGTCCGGGGCACGAACTCATTGTTCAGAAAGACGGATTTCTTTGTGCTGCGTTCGGTACCAAAGTATCAATCACCTTTAATCGCAGACTTGGTTCCGGTCTTGTAGGTGGCGAAGGATTTATACTTCAGAAACTTCAAGGCGATGGTAAAGCTTTTGTTCACGCAGGCGGTACAGTTATCGAGCGTACGCTTAACAATGAGACACTTCGCGTGGATACAGGTTGCGTGGTGGCATTCGAGTCTCAAATACATTTTGATGTACAGGCATCCGGAAGTCTTCGCTCAATGGTGTTTGGTGGTGAAGGTATATTTCTGGCAACGCTGCAGGGTACAGGAAAAGTATGGTTGCAGTCTATGCCAATTCGCAAACTCGTGCAGGCACTTGCGCCATACGGACGAAACAGTGGTAAAGAAGGCAGTTCATTACTCGGCAGCTTCCTGGAAGACTAATTAGCCCATAATTGAAATATAAAAGGGAATAGTATGCTTTCGCAGGACTATTCCCTTTTTCAGTTATAGGAGTATTTATTTCGAGATTGAGAATTTCTTCATCACCAGTCGGCCATCGATTCGTGCTGCGAGAAAATATATACCGGCCGCGTAGTTAGCCGTGCGGATGGTGTGCGTGAATTCTTCGCCAATGTTTTTAAACTGTTGATCGTAAAGGTGTAGCCCGGCCGTTGTAACAATTGAAAGCTGAAGATCTTTAGCCTTTAATCCATCGATTAAAATAGTTACTTCATTCTGCACGGTTGGCACCGGATATACTTTTACAAAGCGACTTAATGTTTCTTCGATGCTGGTAACAACCGATACTTCTTTCACATATATATCCTGGCAGCCGTTCTCGGCTGTAACAGTGAGTGATACTTCGTAGATGCTGCTCGAGTCGTAAGCGTGTTTCGGATTGAGTTTGATGCTGGTAGCGCCATCACCAAAATCCCAGAATATATCTTCCGCTCCAGAACTGGTGTTGTTGAATTGCACCGAATCACCCACTATAAAATCGCCCGATGTTAACGTAATGGAGAATAATGCGTCCGGACGCGGCAGAACGTCCACCGTAACTTCGTTAGAAGTGGAGACACAATTCAGAACTTCATCCTCGTATTTCATCATCACACTATAATTACCGGCCTTGCCAACTTTAATGGATTGCGTTATCTCTCCGCTGCTCCATGCATACTCGCTGGCCTTCTCAACGGAAAGTATAACGGAGTCGCCACTGCAAAGCGTAGTAGAGCGCGATGTCATAATGGTAGGCTGTGCATGCACGATAACATGTGCCGGCACACGAAGACTTTCATAGGATTTCGATGCGTTTACTACATATAGCGTAGTGTCTCGCTTTATAGCGGGAATAGTGATCTGCGATCCTTCACCGATTGGTTCGCCACCGGTAAAATCTTTATACCAGCGATACTTTGTAGCGCCTGTCGCTTTAACAATTGTATTCGATCCATAGCAAGTCTCCAGTGTATCAACTACCGGAAGCGGAGCCTTTAAAGTATAATTATATACCGAGTCTGCATACTTTGCCGATTTAATCAGGTCATTGAAATTATCGGCCGCGTGCAATGCGAAAGCAACCGTTACTTCATCACCGGCATTAATATTAAAAGGTCCGGCTGAAACAACATGACTCACGTCATTACCGGAACCGCCTGTACCGGCCTGGCTCCGCGTGGAAGATATAGCGGTGTATTTTTCGGTGTCGGTAAATCCATCATACAACCCGAATGATGACGCCCCCGCTATGGATGGATGATTATCGATAGCATAGTAATGTTCGCTGCCGGTAAGGAGTTGTATACCGGCCTGCGGTAATTCTGTTGAAGCTTTCTGGTAAACATAGCCGAGCCGTGTAGCGGCATTCCATTGCGCGGCATCATATACACCGTTCATGCTAACGTCCCAATCGGCAAACATGCCGAAGTAAAAATCGTTGAGCGCACTGGCTTGTGTATTTTTGATTTTATACTCTACAATCACAAACCTGTCGTATGGTTCATCTTGCCATACCAGTGTGCGATACGATACTTTTACTTTCTGTTCTTCCGGTGTTGTGGAGTTTGAAAAATCTCCGAATATTTCTGCGTAAGATCGCTCACCGGGCATAATTTCCTTTATTCGCGTAAGACCTGTAAAATCCTGATCGTATCCACCACTGCCATTGCGTACAGTATTTAGTATGGTGGAGGATGAATTACCCATGATGAGACCCAACTCAAATACAAATGATTTGCCGTTGTATACGAAGCCACTTCCCATTTCGGAGTGCTGGGTATCTTCATACGCCAGTCTTCCGGATGAAGATATAGTAGTTGTGATCCGGTTATCATCGATATTCATATAGGTAGGATTCGGTATCAGCGAAAGCACCTGGTAATCCCGGTACGCGCCATCAGTATAGGTGAGTAGTATATCTACTTTCGTGTTTGCCGGAACGCTTGGACTTAGCGTTAACTCAAAAGGTGTAAGTGTATTGTTGATGGTTGCTCCGCCTTCAATCGCCCCCGGACTTATCTTGTCCTTGGTTATAGTGATGTGTGGCGATGTAGATGAGATGGATATTTCTAATCCGGAGGAAGAACTTTTAAGGTAGTTCGTAAAATCGAATATTAACGTTGCATTCTCCCCGGGTGCAGCTTCGCGCCCGTCTGCATTCAGTAACCTGTCGTTGGATGCACGTATGGAAGGTGACTCCAGTGTAAGTGCCTGCATGATATCAAGTCGGCCCTTGCCGAGGTAATTGATATAGGCTGGGTTCTTGGTATATATACTTGCATCCGCCGACACGCGCAACTGTTCAGCCACCTGGTCGGCCGTATATTCCGGATGTTGTGACCATACGAGGGCTGCTGCTGCAGCCGTGATCGGTGCTGAGAACGAAGTACCGCCCGGAGAACCATAGCCGTTGTTGTATACCGTAGTATATATACTCACTCCCGGTGCACATAGATCTACTGTAGGACCATAGTTAGAGAAGCTGCCGCGAACATCATTCTGATCGGTAGCGGCAACCGATAGTACATGATCGTATGACGCAGGATAAAGCGGAGTAATTACATTGCTGTTTCCGGCTGCGGCAACCACGAGGCATCCGAGGTCTTTGGTTACGTGCGTGATAAGATCCTGGTATACCTGGCTTGGCGCAGCGCCTCCCCACGAACAGTTGATGATGCGTGCACCATTGCGTGCCGCGTAGAGTACACCGAGGTATAGATCAGAATTATAGTTACGATCGCTGGTGCGCTGGTTGTCTGCATAGTGTTTTGTAAAGAGCAGTTTGGTGTTAAAGCCAACACCAGCCAGGCCAATGCCGTTATCGGCTGCTGCCCCTGCGCAACCTCCAACCTGTGTACCGTGGGTAAAGCCTGAACCACTTTTAAATATAGCAGGGTTGTTATCTCCTTTATAGTTTGGATTCAATGCGTTCAATGTATCGGCACCTGAAAAGTCCCAGCCGTTTATATCATCGATGAAGCCGTTGTTATCATCATCAACGCCCGCGGTACCATTGGCTTCTTCCTGGTTAATATATAGTTTGCTGGCCAGATCCGGATGGTCGATATCAACACCGGAGTCAATGATCGCGATCACGATGTTCGCATCGCCCTTTGTAATGTTCCAAGCTTCCAGTGCTCTGATCTTTGTGAGGTAATATTGGTTTGTTACCGCCGGATCGTTGGGTGTATAGAGCATGCGTTCTTTATAGGCAGGCTCAGCGACTTCTATATACCCGGTCGCATATAGTGTGTTGATATAGTCTTCTACAGGCTGAGACGGATCGAAGCTTATTTCAAAGTATTGCGTAATGTCGATAACAGGTTTAAACGCCTGCGCACGTGCTGTTGTACTTTTTACATTTCCTTTGGGAGCCAGTGATGATATTTTTTGCGAGCCTGCTATAGATGCTTTGCGACCTGATGCCTGCGAAGTATTGTCGCTCATGAAAAGCGATATATACTCTTTCTTTACTTTTACCATCACTTTGCCAGCGTGGTAATCGTTGTGTGTTATGTTCTTGGGGAGCGTAAATTTTTTGGCTGCGGTATGTTGTGCCTGCGCACTTGTTATACCGATCGCTGCGAGAAGACATCCCAGGAGAACTTTCATTGGAAAGTAGTTTTTTGGAGAAACAAAGTAATGATATTAAGTCCCGGAAGGTACTATACAAGTAACCTGTATTCTTGTAAAAAAATGACTAAAACCAATATGGGACACTGGTTTCTCTAAATAGTAAATTTTTAATTGAGACAACTGTATAAACATCATTCACCATGCTCGCTCTGCGCTATGGTAAATGATGTTTTCATTTTCTCAGCTTCAGGAGAATGTATAATTTTTTACTGCGCAGCTGCTGCAATTACCTGGTTCCATACACGGAATACATTTCCGCTGCAGATCTTCTCGATATCTGCCGGTGAATAGCCGCGTTTCAGGAGTTCATAAATCAGGTTGGGATACTGCGATACATCTTTCAGTCCTACCGGTAAACTATCTCCTACGCCATCGTAATCAGAGCCGATACCTACATGATCAACACCCACCAGCTTTAATACGTGGTCGATATGATCCGCCACGCGCTCAACATCCGAGAACAGTGACTTATGTTCTTTGGCAAACTGATCGATGATTGGTTGTGCGGCAGAGTCTGCAGAAGTTAATTTCTTCTCACGTAAGATCGCCTCAAGCGAGTCGCGCAGGCCATCGTTCTTGCGTGCAACCGAGTCGAGGAAAGTTGCTCCGAAGTTTATCTGGATCACGCCTCCGTTCTTAGCCAGTGCCTTGATCATGTCATCGCTCATGTTGCGCTGAAAGCCCGGAGTAAAGTAACGGCATGAAGAGTGAGAAGCAATGCAGGGAACTTTGGTCAGCTTCATCACATCGTAAAATGTACTGTCAGACACGTGTGATATATCTACCATAATACCAACGCGATTCATCTCCGCTACAACTTTTTCTCCAAATGGACTCAAGCCATTCCAGGTGTTAAGGGTATCGTATGAAGAATCGCAGATCTGGTTGTCTTTACCATGTGTTAACGTAACGTAGCGAATGCCGCGGTCATAAAAGTATTTTACATTCGCCAGGTCGTTGCCAATAGGTGCACCATTCTCCATGCCCATTGGTAAAGAGATCTTGCCTTGTTTGGAGTTGGCAATGATATCAGCAGGAGAACCCGCCAATGCAAACTTGTCGGGAATAGAATCGGCTATGAAACGAATCATGTTGATAAGCGAATCGGCCAGTTGCTTACCGTTGTCTTTCGTTAGCTGATACTTGGAAGGTATATAGATTGACATGAACGGAGCATCGAGTCCGCCTTTTTTAGCACGCACAAAATCGAAGTCACCTTCTTTTGTTTCAACGGGTATGCCGAGGTATTCACGATCGAGTCTGAAATTTTTTACTTTGAGCCTGTACGGTAAATCTACGTGGCCATCAGTAATGATGTAGACCTGAGCCAGTGAGTCAGCAGTTTTGTGAAGGGCTTGATCGTGTGCAGCCGTTTCATCTTTTTTACTGCAGGCTGATACCAGCATAAGCATAATCAGCACGAATAGAAGAGTATATAAACGCATAGGTTAAGAGTGGATTAATATATCTTTAAGATCTTGAAAAGATATTGATTTTTAATGCGGCAGCAAACAAAGGTTGTGATGAACGTTGTGTTCACACCATTGTATTTCCGGACACACGAAAGACTTCGCTTCGTAATCGATACAACCTGTCTATAGAGGAGACCATGCTGCAACAGAACGCTTATGTATACTATATGCCGTTGTTGTAATCTATACCGGGGCGCTGTGAATTTTTATGAACGGTTAAAAGTAGTGGTAAATATTAAGTGA
>CAMLLI010000308.1 GCA_946480685.1 uncultured Flammeovirgaceae bacterium
CGATGTCGCTGAGGCCACAGGCGGTAATGACGAATTTTATTACCGTACTCAAGCAACAACAATTTTTGATCTATGCTTTCGCAGGAGGCATTGCTACGGCAGCACCGTTTGCGTTTATAGCAGGATCGTCTGATGTATTCATCAACCTTTATCACACCAGTGAACAGGAATATGGATGGATCTTTACCATCGTTGCATCCGCCATCATCGGTTCAACACAATTAAATCATATACTCTTAAAGAAATATAGCAGCCAGCAGATCATCAAGACAACACTGATCGTACAAAGTCTCGTAGGCATTGTACTGGTAGGCGGCACTGCGTTAGGATGGTATGGTAAATATGAACTCGTGGGCATGATGTTCATCTTTTTAATTGGACAAGGATTAACCGGTCCGAACAGCACAGCGCTTGCACTCGCTCCTTTCACGAAACTAACCGGCAGCGCTGCCGCTATACAGGGAAGTATACGTATGGGTGTTGGCGGACTGGCTTCTGCTGCCGTAAGTGCACTGCACAACAATACAGCTGTACCGATGGTAGGGATGATGGTTGTCTGCGGATTTGTAGGACTAATTATACTGGGCATCGGCAAAGGCACCGTACGATACCGCGCCCGTAAACATGCAGCAGAAAAAGAAACATCCGTAATGATGTAGTATAGTATCAGGCTGAACGGTATTCGGAAGGCGTCTTTCCGGATATCTTTTTAAAAGCTGTATTGAACGATGATTTGGAATTATACCCTACCTGTTCGGCTATCTCTTCCACTTTAACATGAGGTTGTTCTTTTAGCAAGCGCTTGGCTTCTTCTACTCGATACGCTGCCACCATCTCGAAGAAATTCTTACCCAATCCATCATTAATTACCTGCGACAATACATGCACAGTGGTATTCAATTTACCGGCAAGCTCGGGCAATGAAAAGCCCGGCTGCAAAAAAGGTTTATCGCGCACCATCAATACCGTTAACTTATCCAGTAATTCTTTTTGTGCATCAGCAGTTACGCCTGAACTCTTATACTTCTGTGGTTCGCTGAGTGCAGTCTGCCTAAAAAATCCGGAGTGACTTATCACATTGAAACTGGTCAGGTATATAATTAATGAAATATAGGCAGCAAAAAAATGATCGCCTGTATCATCAATATTAAAATATTTAACAACAAATATCATCACCGTGGCACTGGTCATGTGCAGCATGCCCGTCCTTAATTTTTTAAGCACCGGGTGTGCAGGATTAAAAAACGACTCTTGCTTCTCCCTAAAGGCTCTTATTACTTCCACTGTTCCCAACACGATATATATACCTATACTAACCAGCGAAAGTATGGTATGATTATCAGTTATCCAGAGCCATCGCGCGTCATAGTCCACCGAAACATCGCGGAGGGGTATATCCGGATGATACGCATATACCCACGAGTTATACTTGCAATCATCCGACTGTATCAAAAAAGGAATCAATAAAAAGAAGTATATCACCGGGAAGATATAGTGTAGCAGTTGCGCTCTTCGTGATACCGACCCGTTAATGAGACTTTTGATCATCAAATAAAACGAAGGTCCGATCGCGAGCGCAAAAGGCTCCGAGAAATCAACCAGGAAAAGACAATCAACTATATACCGGGTATACATCAGCAGTATCTCCAGTAAACATGCTGCCATCGAAATCAGCATTACTCCCTGAAAGAAATTAACATCGTTCTTCCGGTTCTCCTTCGACAAAAAGAAAAAAGACAAAAAGCCGGCCTGGACAACACCCAGGAAAATGAAAACAGCAAAGAGGTCGATATGATATGGCATCAGGGCAGAAATACGATTCAATAGAACAGATGGTTATCGCTTTACAGCAAATTCAGTAAATCCTTTCCAGGTTCCTTCCTCAATTTCTACATTGGTCACGTGGGCTGCCGGCGGACCTTGCTTGCACCACGCAACCAGGGCATTCAACACGGCATCATCACCTTCCGCTTCAATATAGACTGAACCATCAGGTTCATTCTTTACAAAACCTTTTAAGCCGAGACGTTGCGCCTCTTCGTGCGTAGAAGCCCGGTAATATACTCCCTGCACACGGCCGGATACCTTTATGGAAATATGTTTCTGCATGCTATACCACTAGAGAAGTCAAAATACTTCTGTTTTTACACCCCTGCAATCGCCATCCGATTTTTGGTCGTGATAAATATTTGAAAAAAATTTAAAATTCTTTGTCCGGAACCAAGATGTTCGCCCGTCATCGTGTAAATTTTGTTCAACCTTAAACTTTAACAATCATGGAAAAGTACATGTTTTTATTTCGTGGTGGCGATGTAAGCCATTTATCACCCGATGCGCAGCAGGCGCACATGCAAAAGTGGTTTGCCTGGGTAGAGAAACTTACCAAAGCTGAACGCTATGCCGGTGGTGAAGCATTGCTGCCGGTAGGCAAAACCGTATCCGGAGTAAAGAAGACTGTTACAGATGGGCCGTATGCCGAAGGAAAAGAAATTGCAGGAGGCTACTTTGTTGTACTCGCCAAAAGTTTAGACGAAGCAACCGAGATGGCAAAAGAATGCCCGGACTACGATTATGACGGAAGCGTGGAAGTGCGCGAGGTTATGAAGTTCGATATGTAGTCTTTGCCTCACCTGCTCCAAAGAAACTTTCAGGTTGTCAGATTTCCAGCACGTCATCTGGCAACCTGTAACTACTCCACATCATCATTCTACCTATGAAAAATATATACCTATACCTGCTTATACTGATGGTGAGTGCTTCATGCAATTCATCAGACCGTGTGCAACAACAAAATATAGCACTTACTCAGAAGATGTTTGAAGCTTTCAATAAGCACGATTGGCAAACGATGGCTTCGTACTATACTGACGATGCACTATTTCTTGATCCGGCTTTCGGAAAAGATTACGTCATCAAAACACAGCCGGAAACTGCTGCAAAATATAGTGAGTTACAAAAAATGTTTCCCGACCTGCACGATGAGGTCGTGGGACTTTATCCTTCCGGAGATAAAGTAACCGTAGAGTTTATCGCCACCGGCAGTATGGGCGATAGTATATCTTTCAAACTCCCGATTGCTTCCGTGTTAACATTTAAAGACGGAAAAATTGTGCGTGATGCTACATATTATGATCAGGAGTAGCCGTAGTATAGCTACGATTGTATTACGAAGCATCAGAATTCCGGGCGAGTTACTCTGATGGAGAGAAAATATTTCTTCAGAGAGAAAGATCACCTACAAGTCACACATAAACGATCCGGAAAATCCATACTTTTATGAATGCCCGAGCAAAACGTCAATCAACTGGTAAGCCATCTCTTCCGGCATGAAGCGGGGAAGATGACAGCCGTACTGACGCGGTTGCTGGGCTTCGGTTCATTGGAGGTTGCACAAGATATAGTACAGGACACGCTGCTCAAGGCGATGTCTACCTGGAGCTTTAAAGGTATTCCTGAAAATCCATCGGCATGGCTATATACCGTTGCTAAACGTAAAGCGGTCGATATTATTCGTCAGCAACGCGTTCATCAGCACCATGAACAAGCTATAGCAAAGGCCCTGCAATCCGAGTGGACATTATCACCGGCAGTTAGTCAGCTGTTTCTTGACAATGAAATTGAAGACAGTCAGCTGCGAATGATGTTCGCATGCTGCCACCCTGCTATACCCTACGAATCACAACTTGCCTTTACACTGAAAGTTCTCTGCGGTCTCAGCACAAGCGAAATAGCGAATGCGTTTCTCACCAGTGAAGACACTGTGGCGAAAAGAATATACCGGGCACGGGAGAAAATCAGAGAAGAGAAAATAAACCTGGAAGTACCAGTACCGGCCGAACTTCCCGAGCGACTGGATACAGTGTTGCATGCCCTATATCTGCTTTTCAATGAAGGCTATAATTCTTCACATCCGGACAAACTTATTCGCAATGATCTATGTGAGGAAGCGATGCGTCTCTGCATACTGCTTACACGAAATATAGTTACCAATACACCGGCAGTAAACGCATTGCTCGCGCTGATGTGCTATCAGGCATCACGTGAAGACGCACGAATAAGTAACGATGGTGCAATCATCTTATTAAAAGATCAGGATCGCAGTCGCTGGAATAAAGCACTGATCGATCGCGGCAACTATTATCTTGAAGTATCGGCAGATGGTGATGCTATCTCCGAGTATCATCTCGAAGCGATCATTGCTTCGTGCCATGCAGAGGCTGCTACATTCGAAGAAACGGATTGGAAAAAGATATACCACTTCTACACACTACTGGCCCATGTAAAACAAAGTCCCATTGTAGAATTGAATAAAGCTATAGTGCTGGGCTATGCGCAATCCTGTGAAGCGGGACTTGACGCCTTGAAAAAGATCACAGATCTTAACGACCATTATCTATACCATGCCGCGCTGGCAGATTTCCATGCATTACTTTTCCAGAACACAGAAGCACAGCAGGCATACGAACGGGCACTTCAGCTTACAACCTCCGGAGCAGAGAAAGAATTACTAAAAAGAAAGATACAGCAGTTAGCTATCCGGTGATCCGTGTAATAACCGATCGATCTCTTTTCGAACAATCGCTTCGCGTTCTTCGTAAGAGCCCCGCACCAACACATAGGGTATATTTCGAACTTCGAGCGCTTCTTTAAAAACATTGAACATCGCTTCACGCTGATGTCCTAGATCACGGAGATCATCCGCCACCCATGGCACATCGATATCAAACAAAAAGTATACATCATACTGAACCGCTTTCTCCAATTCATACAACACTTCAGGAACAGCCCCCAGGTAATGTTGCGAGTATATCTGCGTTGTAATGGCATCGGTGTCACAGAACAGCAACTTGTTTGCTATTCGCGTTTTTTCTTCGATGCGTGCAGCATGTGCATAACCAATGGTTACAATATCCTCCAACGTAAACTCATTGGAGGATATTATTTCACGCGCAACTTCCGGCACAAACTCAGTATTATATAGTTCAGCCATTCGTTTTGCCAGGGTAGATTTACCGGTACTTTCCGCTCCATAGAAACATAGCTTCTTTACGAAGTATGGTCTGACAACGGACGGTATATAATTCCAATACCGAAATGGATGTTGCCTTATTTTAGTAGCAGAGATGGGAACGTACTTTCTATCCTGATCAAAAGCTATGTGCTTTGCACCAAGATGGTGGGCAAACGGTGCCCCGTATGTTTCTGAGCTGAAAACTATATCTATCGATGGATAGGTTCGCCTGATAAAATCCGCCCACACTTTTGTTCGCTTGTCCAACGGCAGTGATTCATCATCAAAATCATCGAGAATCATGGCGGGTTTAATGGATGAATCTTCCTGAAATATAGTTTTGATCCATGATAATCGTAAGGCCGGATCGATCAGATCGCGTGGTGTAGAACTCATCGATACGATAAGCTCATCACAATGTGCTGCAGCAAATCGAATCAACGCTACATGCCCTTCATGTATCGGGAGAAATTTACCGATAACAAGTCCGCGTTTCATACACGTTGTGTTTGATAGCTTCTATACTCGCGTATCCAATGCCACAAGCCAAACGAAGCAATGATCGTGAACATAAAATACAAAATGCTATACAACATAATGCCTTTGATAAAGTATAAATATGTGGCAACAATATCCACCACAATCCAGATGATCCAGCATTCAGCTTTTTTACGAATCATGAAAAACGTAGTGATAATGCTCATCACCGTTATGAAAGAATCCGCATACGGAAAAGCGCTCGGCACCGGGAAAAATGAAGGGAACCAGTGATGTAATTGACTCGCCAATGCACCCAACAATGCAGTACCGACTAAACCGCCCACACATATACCGATGAAAGTATATATACCCATAAAGCTCACTCGCAATTCATGCCGCTTGTCTTCTTCACCCGGTTTGGAGGTTGGGACCATCTCCTCGTCGTACGC